>NZ_QPJN01000006.1:46700-103059 GCF_003338615.1 Halanaerobium sp. DL-01 | reverse complement strand
AATACAAAAGGCAAGTTAGAGGATATACTGTTGGGCTAACAGGATTTTAAGCCTGTGGAGATGGTGGGTTACCACTTCTAAGAAGCAGGAATCCTTGTGGGCTTGCCCCGAGGAGGGTCAATAATGACCGTCAATATAGAAATAAATGAACAAAAGAAGGAAGGAAGTTTTTTTAGATGAAAATAGGAATTATTGGTCTGCCTAATGTAGGAAAATCCACCCTGTTTAATGCATTAACCGAAGCAGGGGCAGATGCAGAAAATTACCCGTTTTGTACTATAGATCCAAATGTCGGAATAGTTCCGGTCCCAGATAAAAGACTGGATTGGCTCTCTGAACTTTATGAACCTGAGAAAACTACCCCAACTGTTATAGAATTTGTAGATATTGCAGGTTTGGTACAGGGTGCAAGCAGAGGAGAGGGATTGGGCAACAAGTTTTTGTCCCATATTAGAGAGGTCGATGCAGTAGCTCAGGTAGTAAGATGTTTTGAAGATGAAAATATAGCTCATGTTGATGGAGAAATATCTCCTGATAGAGATATTGATATAATAAATACAGAACTTATGTTGGCAGATTTAACTGTGGTTGAAAAAAGAATGGAGAAGACAGAAAAACAGGCTAAAAGTGGAAACAAAAAATATCTTCAGGAGCTGGAAGTTATCAAAAAGATTGCTGAGACTCTTGAAGAGGGAAAAAATATTCGTCAGTTAGAATTAAATGAAACTGGAAAAAGAATTATCAAAGAACTGCAGCTTTTAAGTGCTAAACCGATTATTTATCTGGCCAATGTTAATGAAGAGGATATAGGTGCTGACAATAATGAACTGGTTCAAGAGGTAAAAGAACATGCAGTAAAAGATGGAGCTCGTGTTGTAGAAATTAGTGCTAAAATTGAAGCAGATATTGCAGAACTAGATAAAGGAGAAAAAGAAATATTTTTGCAAGAACTTGGTCTCCAAAGCTCTGGACTGGATAGAGTTATACGTGCCAGTTATGAGCTGCTGAATTTGATAACATTTTTGACTGCTGGCAAACAGGAATGCAGGGCCTGGACGGTACAGAAAGGTGCATCTGCACCAGAAGCTGCTGGGAAAATACACTCTGATATGGAAAAAGGATTTATAAGGGCAGAAGTAGTTAGTTTTGATGATTTAAAAAGAGTTGGTTCAATAGCAGCAGCTAGAGAAGAAGGCCTGCTGAGGCTTGAAGGTAAAGATTATATTATTAAAGATGGAGATGTCTGCCATTTTAGATTTAATGTATAGTACCTTTTAGTACCAGGTACCAATAGGAGTTTTAGTACCTGGTACTAATACCTGTCTATAGTACCGGGTACGAATACACGAATACAAAATAAAAAAATTTGCATCATGGCTAAATTAATGCTATAATTTAGATTGGTAATTTCCATGCTCTGCTGGAAGCAGGGCCATTTGTCCACATGGAGGGGGTGAAAATTATGGAAAATATAAGAGCTTATGAGACAACTTTTGTTCTCAAGCCGGATCTAGATGATGAAGGTAAAGAAGAGATTTTGGAAAGGGTTAAATCAATTATTCTTGATCATGATGGTGAAGTAACAGGTGTTGATGCCTGGGGCAAGAGACAATTAGCCTACGAAATTAAAGATTACCGTTCAGGTGATTATACAATTCTTCAGTTTAATGCTAATACAGATGTAGTAAAAGAACTTGAAAGAATATTTAAAATTATGGATGGTGTACTCCGTTACTTGGTAATTCGTCAGGAATCTTAAATATTATACCGGGGTGGTGAACAACCTTGTTAAATAGAATAGTACTGATCGGCAGACTTACACGTGATCCGGAACTCCGCTATACCAGTAATGGAACTCCAGTCTGCAATTTTACACTTGCAGTTGAAAGAAACTATACAAATCGTCAGGGAGAAAGAGATGTAGATTTCATTAAGATTGTAACCTGGCGTGGACTGGCAGAAAATTGTGCCCGTCATCTAGGAAAAGGAAGACTGGTTGGTGTAGATGGTTCACTGCATATTAGAAAAAGCGAAAACAATAACCGTACTTATATAAATCCAGAAGTTACAGCAGATAATGTACGTTTTCTAGATTATGCCAACAGCAATCAAAATCAGAGTCAGAATAACAATTATTCAGATCAAAACAAAGAAAATAAGCAGAATAATTCCGCCCAGAATGAATTTGACAAAAATTTTGATGATGAATTTGATCCAGACGATTTTGATGTACCATTTTGAAAAGGAGGTAGAATAATGGCACGAGGACATAATAAATCCTGTCATTTTTGCGGCAGTGATAAAAAAATAGATTATAAAGATTTAAGAACTTTAAATAGGTACCTTACTGATCGTGGTAAAATTATACCGCGCAGAATAACAGGTAATTGTTCAAAACATCAGAGAGATATTACTAAAGCTATCAAAAGAGCAAGAACAGTAGCTTTGCTACCATATGTAAAAGAGTAAATAATAATTGAGGAGGCAAAATGTTAAATTATGCCTCCTCTAGTTATATTAACATAATAATTGGACAGCTTTTGCCGTCTGATGAGGTGATAACGGCAGATGAATATTAGTGAGTATAAAGATAGTATAAAAACTATTATTTATATAATATTATTAACAATGGTAAATTTCTATTTGCCAATTTTTAGTCTGGCAGTAATGATTCTGTGGCCGGTGCCAGTAGTTTATCTGGTCCAGAAGGAAAAAACGGGCAGAGTAATAACTGTTATTGCTATTGCAGCATTAATAAATGGTGCTTTATTTGGTCCTTTAATGGGTTTAATGACGGTTATTGGATTTGGATTGGTAGGTTTTATTATAGGAAATGCAGTTAAGGAGGGGCTGTCTCCCAAAAAAACACTGATTGTATCAGTAGTTGCTGTGATAATTTCACAGACATTAATAATGCTTATTGCAGATCAAATTTTAGGAATTAACCTGCAGAGTTTTATTCAGAATGCAGTAAAGAGTTTCAGCAGTGATCTGGATCAGGCTTCTTTAGAACAGATGGTAAATGCCCAGATCGGATTTATAAGTATGATTTTACCAGCTCTGCTGGCAGTTTCTTCAACAATAACGGGTATTTTTAATTATTATATATCTGCCTGGTATTTGCGGAGGCGTGGTTTAAACATTGAAATATATAAAAAATTCAATAAATGGTTTATGCCCCGCTGGCCCATTTCTGCTGCCGTAGTTGTTTCGCTTTTTCTAAAAAATAATCCTATTTTCTTTAATTTAAATATATATTTATTCTTTTTAGCATTTTTGCAGGGATTTGCTGTTTTAATGTATTTTATTTCCGCAAAAACAGATTCTTTTTTACCCAAAATTTTGGCAGTATTTATAATACTTATACTGCCACCTATTCCGATGGCATTGATATTGCTGGGATTTATAGATATGTGGTTTAATTTAAGAAAGCAGAATGATCAACCTGGTTAAAATTCCTGAAATAGGAGGTAAAAGTTATGAAAGTAATACTAAAAAAAGACGTAAAAAAACTCGGCAGTAAAGGTGATGTTGTTGATGCAGCCGATGGGTATGCACGTAATTATCTTTTTCCCCGCGGACTGGCAGTAGAAGCAACTGAAGGGAAAATAAAACAGCTAAAGCAGAAAGAACGCAAAAAAGAGAAAAAAGAAGAACAGAGAAGAAAGAAAGCAGAACAGTTAAAAGAAAAACTGGAATCAGAAAAGTTTGTTGTTAAAGTTAAGGCTGGGGAAAGTGGAAGATTATTTGGCTCAGTTACAACAAAAGATATTGCAGAAGCAGCTGCAGAAAAAGGATATGATATCGACAAAAGAAAAATAGATCTTGATGATCATATAAAAACTCTGGGTATGCACAAAATTGATGTAAAAATATATGATGATATATCTGCAGAACTTAAAATATCTGTTCAGGAAAAATAAGAC
Organism: Halanaerobium sp. DL-01; assembly: GCF_003338615.1. NCBI lineage: Bacteria > Bacillati > Bacillota > Clostridia > Halanaerobiales > Halanaerobiaceae > Halanaerobium > Halanaerobium sp. DL-01. The sequence goes on along the minus strand of NZ_QPJN01000006.1, from coordinate 99,133 downwards.
AGTTAAAAAATGTGAACCTCTCCACCTAAATTACAGATTTAGAGGGAGTTTTCTTGGCTGTTTTAAATAAAATATAAAAAGAAAACTCATTCTGTTAATAATCTCAGAGAAGTTATGAATTTATGAGATAATATTAACAGGGTGAGTTTTTTAAATTCAATAATCTGTGCTAATCCATGTTCTTTAATTTTTTCTGCAGACTTTTCGGCAAATCAGAGATATTACCATCAAAAACTTACCTTACTGGTGCTGGCAGATGATCCTGCAGCAGAGCTGAATTCGAAAATAAGTCTGGAAATATTGGTTTGGACCTGATAAAAAATGAACAGGAATTAAAGACAGCCTTATGCTGATTTTTGAGATTTCTACAGCAGGAAAAGATAGTTTGAGATTTAATAGTATATATAGGGAAGTAGAGTATATTAGCAGCAAAAGATTTGTACTATCATGTTTTGAAAAATGATGTATTAAAAAATGAGAATAGATGAGGTGAGTAGAAAATGCATATTTTTAATAAAAAAGCTTATCAAGAGTGGAAATCGTTTGTAGAAAAAGGTGAGATATCAGATGATTTTGATAAAAATATAATAACAGAATCCTGGCATAGGTGTAAAAACTTAAAAGTTGATCCATATGGTGGAGAAGGTAATATAATCGAAAAAAAACTCCTCATGCGGATAAGGAAAGCCAACCGAGATTTAATAGAAATAGCCAGACCTTTTATGAATGAGCTGGCAGAGATAGTAGAAAACTCAAATTTTGTTGTAGTACTGACTGACAGCAGAGGTATGATAGTAGAAGTTACAGGTGACGAAAAAATTATGAACAGAGCTATGGAGATGAGATTTACTCCTGGCTCATACTGGTCAGAAGAAAAAGTCGGAACTAATGCAATTGGAACAGGTATTAAAGTAGATAAACCTCTTCAGGTAGTGGGTGAAGAACATTACTGTAAAAAACACCATCCGTGGACCTGTTCTGCTGCTCCAATACATAATCCAGAGGGAGAGCTGATTGGAATTCTGGATATGACCGGCCCCTGTGAATGTGCTCATCCACATACTCTGGGGATGGTGGCTGCAGCTGCTCAGGCAGTTGAACATCAGCTGGCCCTGATGGAAAGAAATAGAGAATTAGAGCAGGCACATGAGTTTGCAACTGCTGTTATTAACTCTATGTCAGAAGGCCTAATATCAATTAATAAAATGGGCAGTATAATAAGTATCAATCAGGCGGCTGCAAGAATGTTAAATATAAAAAAAGAAAATGCACTGAATAAAGATATAAAAGATGTTTTAGGAGAACAAAAAGTAGTTGAGAAGATGCTTTCTGAACACAGAATATTTAATGATGAAGATATTTATCTGCACGGAGATGGGAAAAAAATATATTTTAACTCATCAGCCAGAATGCTGCCTGGTGGAAAGGGGATCCCGGATGGTTTTATTATAATACTGCGCCGGATGAAGGCTGTTAAAAAAATGGTTAACAGAATAGCTGGATCAGAAGCAAGATTTAAATTTGATGATATTATAGGAAACAGCAGCAGTTTAAATGAGGTTGTGGAGATGGCTAAGATAATCAGTGATAGTGATGCAGCTGTGCTCATAGAAGGGGAAAGTGGTACAGGAAAAGAAATGATGGCTCAGGCCATTCACAACAGCAGCCCCCGCCGTGAACAGGTGTTTTTGAGTATTAACTGTGCAGCTATACCGCAGAGCCTGCTTGAGAGTGAACTTTTTGGTTATGAAGGTGGTAGTTTTACAGGAGCTCGAAAAAAAGGCAGGCCCGGTAAATTTGAACTTGCCTCTGGTGGGACACTTCATTTAGATGAAATAGGAGAGATGCCGCTCAATATGCAGGCCAGCCTGCTGCGGGTACTGCAGGAGAAAGAAATCACCAGAATTGGAGGACTTGAACCGATTCTGGTAGATGTAAGGATAATTGCCTCAACAAATAAAGTTTTGGAAGAAGAAGTTAAAAAAGGAAATTTTCGCAAAGATCTTTATTTTCGTTTAAATACTGTTAATCTTAAGATGCCCCCACTTAGAGAAAGAACTGAAGATATTCCACTGCTGATTGAACATTTTATTTCTATTGTCAATCAGCAGAGTAATAAGGATATCTATGGAGTAGAAGAAGAAGTAATAAAAATCCTTCAAAATTACAGCTGGCCGGGTAATGTAAGAGAACTGCAGAATTTAATAGAAAGGGCAGCACTTCTTTCTGATGATGGTGTAATAAGATCTGATCTGCTGCCTGATGAATTAAAAAAAGAAAAGACCAGTGTGCCATTAAATCCCGAAAAAATTCCACTGCTGAAAATAGATCAGATGGAAGAGATCTTGATAAATCTTTCATTAAAGAAATCAAAAAACATTACTCAGGCAGCAGAAAAGCTGGGAATCAGCCGGTCAACTATTTACCGCAAAGCTCAAAAATACAATATTGACCTTTAATATGTCTCATTATGAAACAAATTATTTTATTGTCTCATTATGAGACATACACCCTTTTTTTATTAGCAAACCAGTAAAAAGAAAAGATTTCAAATTATATAAATGTTTCAAAATGATACAAAAATTAAAATATTCACAATATTAATAAATTATATTTAATCACTATTGTTTTTAAATGAAAAACAAGTTCCTTGATATAAAAGGGAATTTAAAGCAAATTAATTAATAATTAATAACTAATTAATTAATGGAACGATTAATGCATTATTAATATTTTGAAAAGGAAAAAAATTATGATTTTAAGGGAGGTGGCTCAATCTTTTCTGCTGGACAGAAATATTAATAATAGGGGGAGATAAGTTTGAAAGAAAGCAAAGATAAAATGATTCAAATGCTGGAAGATATGATGGTAATCAGAGAATTTGAATCAACAGTGCAGAAACATTTTGCAGAAGGTGAAATACCAGGCTTTGTTCACCTTTATTTAGGTGAAGAAGCAGTAGCAGTTGGTGCATGTAATGCTCTGGAAGAAAAAGATTATATTACAAGTACGCACAGAGGTCATGGTCATCTGCTTGCCAGAGGCGGGGATGTAAACAAGATGATGGCTGAAATTTTTGGCAAAGCCACAGGATATAACAAAGGTAAGGGTGGCTCAATGCACATTGCTGATGTCAGCCTGGGTATTTTAGGCGCAAATGGTATTGTTGGTGCTGGCCTGCCTATTGCAGCAGGTTCTGGTATAACAAGTCAGATTCTTGATACAGGTGCAGTAACTTTATGCTTTTTTGGAGATGGTGCCTCCAATAGGGGTACATTCCATGAAGCAATAAATTTGGCCTCTATATGGAATCTGCCGGTAGTTTTTGTCTGTGAAAACAATATGTATGCTATTTCTATGCCTCAGTACAGATCAGATGGCCGGAAAGGTCAGAATATAAAGGATGTATCAGATCGTGCAGTAGCCTATGGTATTTCTGGTGTTACAGTAGATGGAAATGATGTCATGGCAGTAAATGAAGCTGTAACTGAAGCTGTTAAAAAGGCTAGAAATGGTGGAGGGCCCAGTCTGGTAGAATGTAAGACATACCGCCACCGCGGCCACTTTGAAGGAGATCCTACAGTATATCGTTCAGATGAAGAATTAGAAGAGTGGAAAAAGAAAGATCCTATTAGCAGATTTAAAAATTTATTAAAAGATCAGGAACTCCTCGACGATGCAGAATATGATGAGCTGAAGGAAAAAGTAGAAGCCAGGATTAAAGAAGCAGTTGATTTTTCACAGAACAGTCCTGATCCTGATCCTTCAGAAGTCACAACAGATGTTTATTATGGGGAGGGAGTTTAATGAGTAAATTAACTTATGCAGAAGCACTTCGAGAAGCAATGGCAGAAGAAATGGAAAGAGATAAATCAGTATTTATAATGGGAGAAGATGTTGGAGTTTTTGGCGGATGTTTTGGAGTTACAGGAGATCTAGTAGAAAGATTTGGTGAAGATAGAGTACGGGATACACCTATTACTGAAACAGCAATTGTAGGTAGTGCAGTCGGTGCTGCTATGACAGGAAGCAGACCAATAGCAGAGATCATGTTTGCTGGATTTTTGGGTGTACCGATGGATGAAATTTTCAATCAGGCAGCCAAAATGTGTTATATGACAGGTGGACAGGCAAAAGTACCAATGGTTTTAAGGGCTCCCAATGGGGCAGGTATTGGTGCAGCAGCACAGCACTCTGAGAGAACTGAAGCCTGGTTTGTCCATGTTCCCGGTCTAAAAGTTGTATATCCATCCACACCTGCTGATGCAAAAGGACTTCTCAAATCTGCTGTCAGAGATGACAATCCTGTTATCTTTTTTGAACACAAAATACTTTATAATCACAAAGGTGAAGTTCCGGATGACAAAGATTTTACTATTCCACTCGGCAAAGCAGATGTTAAAAGAGAAGGTAAAGATCTTACTGTAGTTGCCACAGGCATACTTGTTACCTATGCTCTGGAAGCTGCTGAAAAGCTGGCAGAAGAAGGAATAGAAATTGAAGTTATAGATCCAAGAACACTGGTTCCATTTGATAAAGAAACTGTATTGGATTCAGTAGAGAAAACCGGTAAATTGATAATTGCTTCTGAAGAAACAAAAAGAGGCTCCTTTACTTCCGAGGTATCTGCAGTAGTTGCAGAAGAAGGACTATTTCTTCTCGAACAACCCATAAAAAGAATCTGTGCTCCTGATGCACCTGTACCATTCAGCAGTGCTTTAGAAAAAGTATATATACCAGGGCCAGAAAAAATAATATCTGCAGTTAAAGAGATGGTTTAATGCAGTCTGAAAGAAAAAAAAGAACTGTTGGAATTATTGCTAACCCGGCCTCCGGAAGAGATATCCGGAGGTTGGTAGCACATGGCTCAGTATTTGATAATGCAGAAAAAGTCAATATAGTAAGAAGAATTCTGCTGGCCTTAAACAAACTGGATATTGATAAAGTATATATAATGCCGGATTCTTTTGGTATAGGGCATGAAGCTTTAAATGGGCTCTGGGGAGAGGAAAAAGAAAACTTTAAACTTGATGTAGAGATTATGGATATGTCCATCAGAGGTTCAGCTGAAGATTCTTCTAATGCAGCCGAACTGATGGAAGAAAAAGATACTGATATAATTATCGTTCTTGGTGGTGATGGTACAAATAGAGTTGTTGTTAAAGCACTGAAAAAAACACCTGTTATGTCAATTTCGACCGGAACCAATAATGTTTTCCCAATCATGGCCGAAAGCACAATGCTGGGAATGGCAGCAGGTCTCTATACCTTTTTTACTGAAGAAGAAAGACAAAAAGTTACCAGTCCAATCAAGAGTATTTATATTATCAGAGATGGTAATGTAGAAGACATGGCCCTTATAGATGCTGTAATAGTAAATGAATCCTATATAGGCAGCCGTGCGCTCTGGCATACAGAACAGCTGGAAGAACTATTTGTTACCAGAAGTACCTCACATGATATTGGTATGGTTTCAATTGCCGGCAGGCTGACACAGGTGCGGGCAGATGAAGAAGGTGGGGTTTTTATTGAAATTGGTAATAACAGCCTAACAGTTAAAGCAGCAATTGCTCCTGGTGTGGTTAAAGAGATACCTATTAAAAGGTGGCGCAAAATTGAGCAGGAGGAAACAATAAAACTGCCTTCAAAACAGAGAATAATTGCCCTTGATGGGGAGCGAGAACTTTCGGTTAAGAAAACAGAGCAGCTGGAAGTTAAGCTCAGCTATGCACCGGTCAGATTTGTAGAATATAAAGATGTACTTGCTCTGGCAGATGAAAAGAAAATGCTGGAGGTGTAGGTATGGAACTTGATGAACTGGCAGAAGGTTATGAAGACTGGTACAGAACTGACAGAGGAAAATATGTTGGTGAAAATGAATATAAATGTCTTAAAAGACATATTGGAGAATGTGAAGGCAAAAAAATAATAGAGCTTGGCTGTGGTACAGGATATTTTCTGCGCCGATTTGCTGTTAGAGCAGAAGAGGTGGTAGGATTTGATATAACTGAAAAAATGCTTAAATCAGGAAAAGAGCTGGCTGAAGCTGAGGGAATAGAAATTGAATTTATAAAAGGAGATGTCACTAAAAAGCTGCCATTTCCTGATAATTATTTTGATATAGTCTATTCAAATTCTATGATAGAATTTATAGATGAAGATAAGATAGAAGAAGTAAGCAAAGAAATGTGGAGAATTTTAAAGAAGAGTGGAAAACTTGTTATTGGAGTTTTAAACAAAGAAAGCACCTGGGCCTATAAAAGGAAAGCAGAAAGTTTGGAAAAGGAATCTATTTTTAGTGAAGGTAAATTCTATACCTGGGAAGAGCTGGAATCACTTCTGTCCAAATATGGTGATGTAGAAATGGAATCCACCCTTTTTGTACCACCATATTTTAAAAAAGCAGAAGATTTTCGCTGGTTTAAACCTCTGGAAGATGAATTTAAGACAAGATTTCCAAAAAGAGGGGCTCTTCTTGTTGGAAGTGTAGAGAAAAAGGAGGATTTTGATGGCTAAAGAACTAGTAATGCCCAAACTTGGTTTAACAATGGAAGAAGGAACTATTGTAAAATGGTACCTTTCTGAAGGAGATAAATTCAAAAAAGGAGATTTTATATTCTCAGTAGAAACAGAAAAACTTACAAATGATGTTGAAGCAAATGAAGATGGAGAAATAGAAGAGATTCTGGTTGAAGAAGGTGAAACAGTAAAGGTAAAAACACCGGTTGCAAAACTTGTCGGCTGGGAAGAAGATGAATCATCTAAAAAAGCAGAAAAAAAAGTTGAAGTAGAAACAGAATCTAAAGCCGAAAAATCTGAAAAAAAAGATAAATCAGACAGAAAAGAAAGAAAAGGCAGAAGAGTAATGGCAGCACCAAAGGCACGAAAAATAGCAGCAGATAATAATATTAAACTTGAAGATGCTGCAGAAGCTCTTGGCAGAGACCGTCTGAGTGTTGCAGATATCGAAAAATATCTGTCAGATGTAGGTAAAGCAGAAGATAAAACTGCTAAAAAAGACAAAGAAGTTCCAAAAGAAAGTGGAATGAGAAATGTGATAGCAAGAAGGCTCACAGAAAGCTGGCGTGCTCCCCACATCTATCTGAGGCGAGAAATAGAAGTTGATGAGCTTCTCGTTCTAAAGAAAAATCTCAAAGAAAAAGGAAAGGATATTTCATTTAATGATTTGATTTCTTATGTGGCAGTTAAAGCATTAGAAGAAACAAAAAAATTAAATATGGTGGTAGATGAAGAAGGAAGAGGAACTGTTTCTAATAAAGTTAACCTGGGACTTGCAGTAGCAGTAGATGAGGGTCTGCTGGTACCTGTTGTAAAAAATGCCGAAGAGTTAAGTCTAAAACAGCTGGCCGAAAAAAGTAAAGATCTGATTACAAGAACCAGAGAAAACAGGCTGAATCTTGATGAACTGGAAGGTGGAACATTTACAATAACAAATCTAGGTATGTTTGGTATAGACGAATTTACCGCAATTATTAATCCACCTCAGGCAGCAATTCTTGCTGTAGGAACTATCAAAAACAAATTATATCTTAATGAAGAAGGCCTGGTGAGGGAGAAAAAAATTATTAACTTCACCCTGGGTGTTGACCACAGAGCTGTTGATGGAGCAGCAGGTGCAGAGTTTATGCAGAAATTTGCTGAATTTGTAGAAGAACCCTATTTGATGTTTTAGTCATTAAAAAATAGGATGTTAAAGAATAGGATGTTAGAGTGTAAAAAGAGCAGAATGGTGTAAAGTAAAATATCTAAAGCAAAAGGAGCATATAGTATCTGGATTATTATGAGAGGTCCATTAGACAATAAAATATGATAGATAATAAAATATGATTAAGTTATAGAAATTAATCTCCCCTTAATACAGACAGGTTCTGGGTCTGCCGGGGGAGATTTTTTGTGTTTCATTAAATTTTTGGCAAAATCCTGCATAGATAATTTTGCTTTTATAAGGTGAATTTTGTATAATTAAAGCAGATAAGTTGAATATACAGATCTGCTAAATCTGGGGGAAAATTATGGAAGAGGACAAAAAAATAAAATTTTGAAGCAGCTTCATATCAATCACTTGTAATAAGAAAGTTTCTTGATTTTAAGTATTATTTAAATATAAATCAGGAGTCGTTTAAGGAGATAATTTTGAATGGTTAAAAAAGAAATTGTTTTAGAGAGAGGTGATTTAAATTAAAAGACTTTATCGTTCCAGAAAAGATAAAAAGATAGGTGGAGTCTGTGGTGGTGTGGCCGAATATTTTAATATTGATCCAACTCTGGTAAGGCTAGCAGCGATAATATTTATTTTTGCTACAGGTGGAGGAGGATTAATAGCTTATTTTATAGCATGGGCCATTATTCCAGACAGGCCGCCTGGTTCTGCAGGGAGATCTGAAAACAGATCTAACAATTATTATGCAGCAGAGAAAGAGGCTGATCCACATTACAGAGAGGATCAGCAAAAAGAGGATAATCGGCCCGGGCAGTAAGCAGGAAAAGATTTTACTAAAAAGCATTAGAGATTATCTGTGCTGTCAGGAAAAATATTCTTTAAATTTTGTTGAAATTCTTCCGGCCTATAATCCTGATAGTGGTCGATTAAGTAAAGAACATTATTCAGCTGTTCTTTACTTATAGTACCTTCCTGATAAAGATTGCGGTAGGAATTAGCAAAAGATAAAATAACCTTAAGATCAAGTTTATCACAGTTCATCATCAGGAATCATTCCTTCCAGAGACATGTTTTCGGGGTCAGCAAAACGTATAAATTCATCTTCAAAGTAAAGCAAAATTTCTCCAGTCTGCCCTGTACGCTGTTTAGCAATAATTACATTGGTTTCATTTTCTGTTCCATCAGCTTCAGCTTCTTCTCTGGCTTTAGCAGAAGTGTGTGCATAGCGGTAGAGGAATATAACCCCATCTGCAACTTCTTCAATATTTCCGGAATCACGCAGGTCAGATAGAACAGGTCTTTTGTCTGTCCTGCCTGTAAAGCTTCTGCTTATCTGAGAGATGAGTAAAATAGGTATATCCAGTTCTGAAGCTAAATTCCTCAGCTGAAGAACTATTTCTCCTACAGCCCGAGCTGTATTCTGAGCATGTTCTTCCGGCAGCTGGATCATCTGCAGATAATCGACAACAGCAAGATCCATTCCATTCATTTGAGCTTTAAATTTGCGCAGCCGTGCCCTTATCTGAGCTGTGTTTAAACCTCTTTCATCTGAAATCATAAGCGGCAGATCGTGTAAATTATCCAGGGCTTTAGAAATCCGCTGATCTTCCTCATCATTTGTTTCTCCCTGATTATATTTCCAGCCATTAACCTGTGCTTCCTGTATGATCATTCTGTCTATTACCTCTGATGCATCCATCTCCAGACTTATAAGAGCAACCCGAGCATTTCTCTTCAGCACATTTTTGGCAATATTGATGGCAAAAGCAGTTTTTCCCATACTGGTCGAAGCAGCTATTACATTAAGGTGGCCGCGTTTAAAACCACCGATCAGATTATCTAAGGAGATAAAACCACTCCGCAGACCTACATCGGTTTTTTTGTGTTTGCGGTCCATATATTTAGAAAAAGATTCCATAAGTGCATCTTCCATGGTATAAACATGCTTCTGCAGATCATCACTTTCACTGGTGGCTTCAAAGATAAGTTCTTGAGCTCTTGCCTGATAATCATCAATAGAAAGATCTTTAGAGTCAGCCAACTCATTTATCCGGGAGGCTGCTTTTTTTAAAAGTGAGCGCTGATAATCTTTTTTTATCAGATCTACTGTTGGTTTTAATTCATCTTCTGAGTTAAAACCTGAAGTAAGCCTTTCTATAACTTCTTCTGGCTCAGATACCGCATTCTGATCCTGTAGATCTATCAGCAGTTTGGTTCTGGAAATCTGATTTTCGTGATAGTACTGTTTTAAAAGCATGTCAAAAATTATCTGTGCCTGTGGATCGGAAAAGTGTTTTACTTCCAGCAGATCGGCAACTTCATCTATTTTATCTGGGAACTGAAGCAGTATACCCAGAAGCTGATATTCTTTTTTGTTAAAACGATCTTCGTTTTTATTTAATGAGCTTAAATTACCTGACATATCTAGGCCTCCTGCTGTTCATCTATGATTTTAATTCTTACATTACCTGCTAATTCAACATATTCGTTCATTTCCAAAAGGCGCTGGAAGATCCGCTCTCCCATGATCGGGAATCTTTTTTTGAGATTTTCGAGAGAATAATTGGTAGAAAGTATAATCGGCCTTTCTTCACGGTAGCGTTTATCTATAATCTGGTAGAGAATAGAAGCTGCAAAATCAGATGCTTTTTCTGTGCCCAGGTCATCTATCAGCAGTACCGGTATATCCTGAACATCATTGATTATCTTTTTTTCATCCTGACTGGGATTTTCTTCATTATATGTACTTCTTATCTGCTGAAGGAGATCTGAGTAAACAATATAGCGGAATCTGATACCTCTATCAATTAAAGCATTTGCTATACAGCCTAAAAGGTAGGATTTTCCACTTCCAATCGGACCTTCAATAATTAGGCCGCGGTTAAATTCATTAATTTTAAAGTTCTGCACAAAGGTTGCTGCCATTTTGTAAATTTTCTTTGCATTTTCAAAATAGCTGAGTTCAGAGTTTTTCATAATATTATGTTCATAATAGTTCAAATTGGAACTGCTGAATGTGGCACTGTGCAGATGTGAGGGCAGATTGCCTGCCAGCTGTTTTTTCTTTCTGAGCTCATCTTTAATACAGCTGCAGACTACATATTTTTGACCATCATAGATTCTGCCTGTATCATGACATTTCTCACAGTCCCAGTCAGGTTCTTTATAATTAAGAGATATATCATTTTTCTTGAGAATTGCATGATACTGCTTTTCCAGTTCTTTTATTGCACCTTCCAGCTCTTTTATTTCATGTTTCTGCATCTTATTTTTATTAAAAATCCCGACCTTAGCCATAGAATACTCTCTTTTTAAGGACTGAAGGTAGCTGTAGGCCTGTTTTACTTCTGGATATTTTTTATGTATTTTTATCATTCTTTTTTCTGCTTCCAGATATTTTTCTCTGGCCTTACCTCTGTACTTATCGGCCTCAAAAGAAAACGGCATCTGCTTCACATCCTTTATTTTTTATATTTATCAAAATCGATAAAAAAGTCCTTCCATTTATATTCTTCAGCTTCATCAGTGCTGTCCTTTTTAGTTTTACTGCTGCCGGAATTATTATTTCCTGAGTTTTGTGCCGGACTGCTGTTCATTTCTTTTTCCAGCCAGCGTTTAAACTCTGCCCTGTTTTTAATACCTAGTTCTTTAATAGGATTGATAAAATTATCTTCTATATATTTTAAAGAAGGCTGACCATCTCTTTTGCGGCGCACAGCTTCGCGGATAGCTGCAAGTGCCAGATCTTTGCTGAGAGCCTGACTACCGGTAATCCAGTTTAAAAAAGTTTTAAGCTGGGCTGTATTGAGATCAGACCTTCTAATACCATAAGCCTGTGCCAGCTCTTTTGTCTCCCGGTGGAGCCTATCCTGTTCCTGAAGCTCTTCATAGCTGGTTATTTCATCTTCATACCAGCTCTGAATGATTGCTCTAAGATAGGCATATGCACCCTGCATATAATCACTTCCACCCTGACGATCCATCCACTTATCAACCCGACGAACCAGTTCTTTTAACATTTTGAGTTCAAAATCTTCCAGCCACCCGTTTATTTCATCCCTCCGGTAGCGGCTTCTGCTGTCTGGAGGGATAAAAGAAATAATAGCTGCTGCAATTTCATTTTTGGAGACTTTATTTGAGCGGATAATTTCTTTTCTCAGCTCTCTGCCCTTATGCTGAGGGACATCATCTTCCTTTTTAGGTTGAGCTTCAGCAGAAAGAAGGACATCCAGATGAATAAAATAAGTTTTTAAAGAACGTGTTTTTTCTCCTCCTTCAGAAATAATAGATTTGTCTTCAAGTTCTGAAAGGGCATATTTTAATTGAGATATTTTAAGCCCCAGTGCTGCGGCAGTTCTGGGAATCTCTATTACAGCTTCACTCTGCTGCTCTCTGTGGGTAATAAGATAGATAAAAACTTTAAACTCCAGACCATTTAATTTGCGGAAAATTCCCTTTTCTATAAAATTATCAGCAATATTGACTGTCTGACGGCTTTCTCCATCTGTAAAGTTAATATTTTTTCTATATGGATTAAAATCTTTCTGTTTTATCATCCCTGTTCTTCCTTTCATTTTGTAAGGTGGATCAGAGGGTACAAAAATTCACTCATATTATAATTATAAGATAACAAAAGCCAATAGTAAACCAAGAGTTTTATATTTTTAAGTGCTGATATAAAAATAACAGCAGAAATCGGCTGTTTAGTTTAATTTTTTGCGGATAACCATTATAATATTAAGTAAAGGGAAATGTCAATAAAAGAAAACTAGGAGTTTCCCAAAAATTTATTTTCAAGCTGCAAAAAGGGGGCTTTAGTCATCAATGAAATTTTTAGATTTATCTAAAACTCAATTCGGGTGTGAAATAGGGCACACTAATCAATGAGTCCTCCTGACTCATGATTAGCTCACTCCATCCTGCAGTTCAACCCTATTTCTTCCTTCATTTCGTTAAGATTCATTGACTAAAAATTTCAATATTCCTGCATCTCCCCTTTTTGCAGCAGTATATAAAAAATGGGGAAAGTCCAGAAGAAAACAACTGGACTTCCGCCTATTTCTTGACACTGGGATATCTATCTGCTAATATTAAACTGGATTAAAATGTTTAAATAAGTTTAGAAAGGAAGATTGAATTGCTGCCTAGATACAGCAGACCTCAAATGGAGAGGATCTGGAGTGAGGAAAATAAGTACAAAATATGGCTTGATATAGAAATTGCAGTTCTGGAAGCCAGAGCTGAACTGGGAGAGATTCCAAAAAGTGATGTAAAAAAGATAAAAGATAATGTTCGGCTTGATCTGAAAGAAATAAAAGAAATTGAGAAGACAACAAGACATGATATGATAGCTTTTATTGAAGGTATTTCTGCTTCATTGGGAGAGGAAGCAAGATTTATTCACGAAGGACTCACTTCTTCTGATATTAAAGATACAGCAAGAGCAGTACAGATGAAAGAAACAGTAGAGCTTGTGCTGGAAGATTTAGGGGAGCTATCAACTGTTCTGGGAGCAGAGGCAATAGAACATAAAGATACCATAATGGTGGGAAGAACCCATGGGGTACATGCAGAACCAATTACCTGGGGACTTAAGGTTCTTACCTGGTATCAGGAAATAGGAAGACATATTTTGAGATTTGAACAGCTGCTTAAAGTAGTTGCTGTGGGACAGATTTCTGGTGCTGTTGGTACATTTGCCAGCATAAAACCTGAAGTAGAAGAGATAGTCTGCAGAAAGCTTTCTCTCAAGAACGCTGCTGTTACAAGTCAGATTCTTCAGCGTGACCGCCATGCAGATTTTATTGAGAGGCTGGCCCTTGTGGCAGCATCAATAGAAAAATTTGCCACAGAGATTAGAAACCTGCAGAGAACAGATATTCTTGAGGTAGAAGAAGGATTCCGCAGAGGACAGAAAGGTTCATCTGCCATGCCTCACAAAAAGAATCCCATTATCTGTGAGAGGCTGACAGGGCTGGCCCGGGCTGTACGTGGTAATGTAATACCTGCTTTAGAAAATGTAGCTCTCTGGCATGAGAGGGATTTAACTCATTCTTCTGCTGAAAGAATAGTACTTCCTGACAGTGCAGTTTTGATAGATTATATGCTGGTTAAATTTAAGGAAGTTATTGAAGAGCTGGTTGTAAATAAGGATAATATGCTGGATAATCTTGAAAAAACACATGGACTTATCTTTTCTCAGCGGCTGATGCTTGCTCTGGTAGAAAAGGGTCTGCGCAGAGAAGAAGCTTACGAACTCGCTCAGCGGAATGCGCTTAAAGCCTGGGATAAAAAAGAAGATTACAAAAAACTTGTACAAAATGATAAAGAGATAATGGAAATTTTAAGTGAAGATGAACTTGATAAAATATTTGACTGGCAGGCGTATTTAAAAAATATAAATTATATTTATAAAAGAACGGGATTATTAATATAAAAAAGAATTATGTAAATATGAGAGGAGGAAGTCCGCTTATTTTAGGATAAACGGATGAATATATGGCAAATAAAGTAGTGGTTGGTGCTCAATGGGGAGATGAGGGGAAAGGCAAGATAACAGATATGCTTGCCAGAACAGCAGATATTGTAGTAAGGTATGGCGGCGGAAATAATGCAGGACATACAGTAATTGTAGGTGACGAAAAATTTGAACTACACCTCATACCTTCTGGTATTCTTTATCCCAAAAAAAAATCTATTTTAGGTGGTGGAGTTGTTATAGATCCGGCTGCTCTGGTAGAGGAAATGAAAGGGCTGGAAAAGCGAGAAGTAAATCTTAAAAATTTCTATATTAGTGAAACCGCTCATGTAATAATGCCCTACCACAGACTTTTTGATAAGCTGGAAGAAGAAAGAAAAGGGGATGAAAAGATAGGCACCACCGGTAAAGGTATTGGCCCCTGTTATACAGATAAAACTGCAAGGCGCGGTATCAGAATAGCAGATATACTTGATAAAAAGCGCTTTAAAAAGAAGCTGGAAAAATCCCTGGCATATCACAATCTTATTCTGGAAAAAATATATGGTGTTAAAAAACTGTCTGCAGATGATCTTATTGCAGAATATGAACCATATATTGAAAAGATCAAAAGCCATGTCTGCAACACTTCTCTATTATTAAATGAAGCATATAAAAGGGGAGAAAAAATCTTTTTTGAAGGAGCACAGGGCACTCTGCTGGATGTTGATTATGGGACCTATCCATTTGTAACATCTTCCAATCCAACTGCAGGTGGTGTCTGTACAGGAACAGGTATGGGTCCGACCACTATTGATAATGTAATCGGGGTTACCAAAGCCTATCTTACAAGAGTAGGAGAAGGTCCATTCCCCACAGAACTGCACGGTGAATGGGGAAAATTTTTGCGGGAAAAAGGACATGAATATGGTGTAACAACAGGTAGGCCGAGAAGATGTGGCTGGTTTGATATACCTGTATTAAAGCATTCAGCAAGGGTTAATGGACTGACTGAGATTGCTCTGACCAAACTTGATGTACTTTCAGCTCTCAAAGAAATAAAAATCTGTACTGCATATAAACACGGCAGTAAAACTGTAGAAGAATTTCCACCCTATTTAGAAAGTGAAATACCTTATGAACCTGTTTATGAAAGCTGGACCGGCTGGGAGGAAGATATAACAGGCTGCCGCAGATATGAAGAGCTGCCGGGAAATGCAAAAAGATATGTAGAACGTATTGAAGAACTCAGTGGTATTCCGGTAAAAATAATAGGTGTTGGCCCAAAAAGAGAAGAAGCAATAGTTAGATAAGTTAGATAAGGAGGGAGGATCAGTTTATGAAGGTTTTAGTTGTCGGCAGTGGTGGTAGAGAACATGCATTAGTCTGGAAAATATTCCAGAGTGAACGGGTGGAGGAGATCTATGCCGCACCAGGAAATGACGGCATGTCCGAACTTGCCTCACTGGTGGATATTGCTGCAGATGATATTGAGCAGCTGGCAGATTTTGCAGAAGAAAATAAAATAGATCTCACAGTAGTGGGGCCGGAAGAACCTCTGGTGGCAGGTATTGTTGACTATTTTGAAGAGAGGGGTTTAAAGATATTTGGCCCTAAAAAACAGGCTGCTCTGCTGGAAGGAAGCAAAGTTTATGCAAAAAATATTCTTAAAAAATATAATATACCGACAGCTGAATTTGAAATTTTTACTGATCCTGATTCTGCACTGGACTATCTTAAAAATGCTGATTACCCGATTGTCATTAAGGCTGAAGGGCTGGCCCGCGGTAAGGGTGTAATTCTGGCTCATAACTTTGAATCAGCTCAGGATGCTGTAGAGAGAATTATGGAAGATAAAGTTTTTGGAGATGCAGGAGACCGTATTGTAGTAGAAGACTTTTTGCAGGGTGAAGAAGTATCTGTTTTTGCTTTAAGTGATGGAGAGACAATGCTCCCCTTTTCCACAGCCAGAGATCATAAGG
The DNA here is from genome assembly GCF_003338615.1 of Halanaerobium sp. DL-01. Classification (NCBI taxonomy): domain Bacteria; kingdom Bacillati; phylum Bacillota; class Clostridia; order Halanaerobiales; family Halanaerobiaceae; genus Halanaerobium; species Halanaerobium sp. DL-01. Next base: position 83,013 of record NZ_QPJN01000006.1, on the reverse strand, counting down.
CTGTTTTTGATGGTGATGAAGGACCCAATACCGGTGGGATGGGAGCTTATTCCCCCTCTCCATTTGTGGATGAGAGAATAATGGTAGAGATATGTGAAAAAATTCTGCTCCCTACGTTTGCTGCCTTTGAGGCGGAAAATATTGAATATAAGGGTGTATTATTTGTTGGTATTATACTTACCGAACAGGGGCCAAAGGTGCTGGATTATAATGCCCGTTTTGGTGATCCAGAAACTCAGGTTATACTGCCCAGGTTAAAAGAAGATCTTATAGATCTTCTGGAAATGGTTATTGAAGGTAAATTAGACAAAAAAGAGAAAATAGAATTTGACAGTAAAGCTGCTGCCTGTGTTGTACTCTGTTCTGCAGGATATCCGCTGACATATATTGGTGGTAAGGAAATAAAGGGAATTGACAGATTAAAACATTTTGATGATCTGCTGTTATTTCATGCCGGCACACGTTTGGAAAACGGGAAGTTTATAACCGATGGAGGCAGAGTGCTTAATCTTACTGTACTTACTGAAGGATTATTTTTGGCAGTAGATAAAGTTTATCAGTATATCGAAGAAGTAGAATTTGAAGACATGCACTACAGAACTGATATTGGCTTTACTGCTATGCAGTTAAAGAGAGAAGGCTGATTGGGCAGAATAAAAATAATTAAATATTAATATTTCTGGACTTTCCCCATTTTTTATATACTGCTGCAAAAAGGGGAGATACAGGAATATTGAAATTTTTAGTCAATGAATCCTAACGAAATGAAGGAAGAAATAGGGTTGAACTGCAGGATGGAGTGAGCTAATCATGAGTCAGGAGGACTCATTGATTAGTGTGCCCTATTTCACACCCGAATTGAGTCTTAGATAAATCTAAAAATTTCGTTGATGACTAAAGCCCCCTTTTTGCAGCTTGAAAATAAATTTTGGGGAAACTCCTATTAATATTTTACTTGCATTTGGCCTCTCTGATGTTATAATATAAATATAAGTTGAGCATTTTACTTATATTTATATTAATTATTTTATTGATTATAAATATCTTCAGGGAGGTTTTTTTATTATGTTTAAAACGTTTAAAGCTGATATAGATGCTGTTTTTGATAGGGATCCTGCTGCAGATAATCTGCTGGAAGTTATACTGACTTATTCAGGGCTGCATGCACTGCTTTTTCACCGCTTTTCTCACTTTCTTTACAAAAGAGGTTTGAGAACGTTACCCAGAATCATCTCACAGCTGACCAGATTTTTAACCGGAATAGAGATTCACCCAGGTGCTGAAATTGGGCAGGGATTTTTTATTGATCATGGTATGGGAGTTGTAATAGGAGAAACTGCCGAAATAGGTGATAATGTAACATTGTTTCAGGGTGTTACACTTGGTGGAACAGGCAAAGAAAAAGGTAAGCGCCATCCGACCGTTGGAAATAATGTAATAATCGGTGCTGGGGCAAAGGTGCTTGGATCCATGAAGATCGGTGATAATGTAAAGGTGGGTGCAGGTTCAGTTGTGCTCAAAGAAGTAGAAGCAAATGCAACAGTTGTAGGAGTACCGGGACGTGTTGTTGCCCAAAATGGCAGGAAAATTCATGCAGAAAGAGATCTGGAACATGCGGATCTGCCTGATCCGATTAAAGAAAAGATGATGGAACTGGAAAAAGAATTAATAGAGCTGAAAAAGAAACTGGTAGAGCAGACAGCTTACGAGAATATAAGTTGAATCATTTTTAACAGAAAATGACAGAAAATGCAAAAATCATCTCTAACTTTTTAAAAGTCTGGAAAAATTTATCAGCCAGTTTAAGAATATATATAAGGTTTGTGTTAAAATAATCCTGCAGGAGGAATTATTTTGAAATGTAAATTATGTGGAAGTACAGCAGAGCGCCGGCAGGATGAGCGGCGTTTTTTTCAATGTCAGATATGTGGTTTAATCTTTAAAGATGAGAAATATATTTTGACTGCTGAGGCTGAAAAAAAGCGGTATCAGGAACACAATAATTCTATTAAAAATGAGGGTTATGTCAATATGTTCAGGCAGTTTCTGGATTCAGCTGTTCTGCCTTTTGCTGATCCTGATGGTGATATGCTTGACTTTGGGGCTGGCCCTGGCCCAGTTTTAGCAGAGCTTGTGGGGAGAGAAGGGTTTTCCACTACAATTTATGATCCGCATTTTTTTCCTAATCTTGATTATAAGGAAAAGAAATATGATTTAATCACTTCAACTGAGGTTTATGAGCACTTTTTAAATCCGCACAGAGAAATAGAGCATCTATGCTCAATTTTAAAAGATGGTGGACTGCTGGCAGTGATGACTAATTTTTATACTGAGGCTGACAGTTTTGCAGACTGGTGGTATATAAGAGATGATACACATATAAGTTTATACAGTTTAAAGACCTTTCAGTGGATTGCAGATAATTTTCCACTTGAGATTATTTATACAAATAATAAAAATTATATTACTTTTAGAAAAATATAAAATACGAAAGAGCAGTATAAAAACTGCTCTCTTTTTTTATAAAAAAATTAAGTCCTGACGGTGGGGAGCCATCAGGACTTATCACAGGGGAAATCTATTTTATCTCAATTATGAGTAAATGTCTGTACTTAAATATCTTTCACCACTATCTGGTGCTATGACAAGAATTCTTTTATCCTTATCAAGGTCTAAAGCCAGCTTTAAGGCTGCAGAAACTGCTGCTCCAGAAGAAATTCCGACAAATATACCTTCTTCAACTGCTAATTTGCGTGTGGTTTTAAATGCCTCTTCGTCACTTACCTTTTCTATCATATCAATTAAATCTATATTAAGTACTTCTGGTATAAATCCAGCTCCAATACCCTGTATTTTATGGGAGCCTGCCTTTTCGCCCGATAAAACCGCAGAATTTTCAGGTTCTACAGCAACAATTTTAATATCTTTAATCATGTCTTTAAGGGTTTTTGCTGTACCTGTGATAGTACCACCTGTACCAACACCTGCAACAAAATAGTCCAGATTACCGCCAACAGCAGAAATTATTTCCCTTGCTGTTGTACGGGCATGTATATCAGGATTGGCCGGATTTTCAAATTGATCGGGAATAAAGCCGCCTTTTTCGGCTGCAATTTCTTCTGCTTTAGCAATTGCTCCTTTCATACCTTTATCTGCAGGAGTTAGGATAAGTTCTGCTCCATATGCTTTAAGGAGTTTTCTCCTCTCACTGCTCATGGATTCGGGCATTGTTAAAATTACTTTATATCCTCGAGCTGCTCCTACCATGGCCAGTCCAATACCAGTATTACCACTGGTAGGTTCAATAATGGTGTCACTCTTTTTTAACTTTCCTGATTTTTCTGCCTCAATTATCATATTATATGCTATTCTATCTTTAATACTTCCACCAGGATTAAAACTTTCCAATTTTAAAAGCACTTCTGCATCATTTTCAGCTGTGAGCTTATTTAATCTAACTACAGGAGTACTGCCAATCATTTCTGTAATATCATCATAGATCTTCATCCATAAAACCTCCTCAATAATAAACTTGACTACTTTACTTTAATTTATATTATATTATAGATGAGTGTTTTTGTCAACAAAATATTTATAAAAAAAGTTTCCCCAAAATTATTTTTAGAGCTGCAAAAATGGGGAAACTCCTTAATATTTATAAAAAACTGCCAAAACTGCTGCTATTTTTTTACTAAGGATGAAACGGAGCACAGGTAGAGGGGCGTTTTTAACTGCAGCTATCTTCTCCGGTGAATTCTGTACAAATTTTCCAGATTACCAGCCTCTATTGGCCATTTTTTCAGCCTCTGTAAGGCCATTGATATCAAGACCTGACATTGCCTTACCAAGATCTTCAGAAACCTCTGCTATTATTTCGGCATCCTGATAATGTTTTACTGCTTCAACAATTGCCTTTGCTCGTCTGGCAGGATTCCCGGAGCGGAAAATACCTGAACCAACAAATATACCATCACAGCCAAGCTGCATCATTAGTGCTGCATCAGCAGGAGTGGCAATACCACCGGCAGCAAAATTAACCACAGGTAGTTCAGCATTTTCTGCAACATATTTAACAAGTTCAAAGGGAGCTTTCATATCTTTAGCAGCAGTCATTAATTCTTCACTGCCCATCTGGGTTAAAGCACGCATCTGAGATGTTATTTTTCTAATATGGCGTACAGCTTCAACTACATTACCAGTGCCAGCTTCACCTTTAGTTCTGATCATTGCTGCACCTTCACCTATTCTGCGGAGTGCTTCACCTAAATTGCGGGCACCACAGACAAAAGGGATTTTAAATTGATTTTTATCAATATGGAATTCTTCGTCAGCAGGGGTAAGTACTTCACTTTCGTCTATGTAATCAATAGCAAGTGATTCTAAAATCTGTGCTTCTACAAAATGCCCGATTCTTACCTTTGCCATAACCGGGATTGATACGGTTTCGACAATTTCTTTTATCATTTTAGGGTCAGACATACGGGCAATACCACCATCTTTACGGATATCAGCTGGAACTTTCTCCAGGGCCATAACAGCCGCCGCCCCTGCATCTTCAGCAATTTTTGCTTCTTCTGCATTTGTCACATCCATAATTACTCCACCTTTTAACCTCTGAGCTAAGTCCTTGTTAACATGGTTATTTTTTGACATTTTAATTCCTCCTAAGTTGATTTTTTAAAATTGTAATGATACAATATAGGTAAATAAAGCTTTTTTTAGCTTCAAACTAATACAATTATAGAATAATATAGTACAAATTGTCAATGGTATAATACAAAATAATATAATTTTTATTGTGCTAATATAATTTGGAAAAGGTTAATTAATTAAATGGTGGTAAATTATATTTAGTGTTAAACAATTTTGTAATAGAAGGAGAAGGAGATATGCTTAAAATTAAAATCGATAAAGAAAGTAATACGCCTCTTTATCTACAGCTTTACAGAAAGCTAAAAGAGAAAATAGTAGATGAACTGAGTGCTGATACAAAGCTGCCGCCAATTAGGAAGCTGAGCGATATGCTGGGGATTAATCCGGCTACTGTTGTTAAAGCATATGATATGCTGGCCCAGGATAATTTAATTTACAAAAAAGTTGGTAGTGGTAGTTTTGTTGCACCAGCTGCAGTTTCAGCAGGCTTTAAAGAAGATAAAAATGACAGTATGTTAAATCATGGCCAGATAAAGCTAGATAAGAGCATTAATTTTGCCAGTGCTACACCAAGTACTGATCTTTTTCCAGTAGATGATTTTAAATATGCCATAAATCATGTTTTAGATAGAGATCAGGGTGAAGCTTTTACCTATCAAAAAAGTCAGGGATTTTTACCTTTAAGAAAATATATTCAGGATTATTTAAAGAGTAAAAGTATTTATAATAATTTAAAAGAAATACAGATTGTTTCTGGTGCACAGCAGGCGATCGATATAATTGCCAAAATACTGCTGGATTATGGTGATAAAGTTGTTGTGGAAAAAGCCACTTATTTCGGAGCTTTACAGGCTTTTGCTTCTCGGAAAGCGGAAATAAAAAGCATAGAGATAAAAAGAGATGGACTGGATCTTGATGAACTTGAAGATTATCTTAAGAAAAATAAGATTAAGCTTTTTTTCACCATGCAGAATTTCCAGAATCCAACTGGTGTTAACTGGAGCAGAGAAAAGCAGCAGCATCTTTTAGAACTTGCCGAAAAATACAACTTTTTTATAGTAGAGGATGATCTTCTTTCGGATCTTTACTATACTGAAAATGCACCATCTATTCTTAAGCAGCTTGACAAAAATGAAAGAGTAATTTATATTAAGAGTTTTTCTAAGGTATTTATGCCGGGATTAAGGCTGGCTTTGATTGTTCTGCCCCAAAAACTTCTTCCAGAAATGCTGGAAACAAAGTATGCAACTGATATTTCTAGCGCTGGATTAACTCAACGAGCTTTTGATTATTATCTAAGAGAAGGATTTTTTGAAAAACATATAAGCTTAAAAAGGAATTTATTTAAAAAAAGATTTGAAGTAATGTCAGAAGAGATTGATAAAAAACTGCCAGAAGAGATAGAAAGTTTTATTAAGCCTGAAGGCGGCCTTTATTTCTGGCTGAAATTACCGCAGGGTAAAGATAGTAGCAAATTATACGAACAGGCTGCAGAAAAAGGAGTTGTTTTTTCTCCTGGGTATTTATTTACTGCTTCATCTGCAAAATCAGAGTATTTTCGGCTGAGCTTTGCTGCTGTAGATGAAAAAGAGATTAAAAAAGGGATGGATATTCTTAGTGAAGTAGTTAGAGATTATCTGGGAAGTTCTGATGAAGATGATTTTAGTCCTCTTCTTTAAAAAATTATCATTAAAAAGAAAACTCACTCTAAATTTTTATTTTGATTTAGGGGAAAAGATTAACAGCTGCTTTTTAAAAATATTTTTTCTTTATGCAGGAAAAAATTGCAAACTGTCGAATTATGTATACTGGAGTGTTAAACTCTAAAAATGAGGAGAGATAGAAATGTCCCAATTTTTTGCTAAAGTATTGACAACGATGGTGGCTTTACTGCTGGCAGCTTATGTCTTACCAGGGATTACTGTAACGAGCATCTGGGCAGGATTTTTTGCAGCAGTGGTATTAGGTTTTATAAATGGGTTTTTGCGCCCTATATTTACAATTCTTACTATTCCTTTTACGATATTGACATTTGGACTATTTTTGCTGGTGATAAATGGAATCATGCTTGCCTTAACTGCAGTTTTAGTACCTGGTTTTATTGTTCAGGGTATATTTTCAGCAATTTTAGGGTCTGTAATTATCAGTCTTGCTTCTAGTATACTGCATGGATTTTTAGAATAGATTTATCAGTAAGATATTGTATTAAAATGATTATTTATTATTGATGTTATTATTTTTAAAGCCCTCAAGTAGGGCTTTTTCATTTATTTATCTCATGTTTTTGGCTATAATGTGAACCTCTCCACCTAAATCACAGGTTTAGATGGAGTTTTCTTGGCTGTTTTAGATAAATAGTTTTGATTAGAATACAAACTGATCTGATAAAGTTTGGCCAAATTTAGCTATTTTAAGAAGGAATTAAATTAAATCTGTATAATATAGAAGTAAGAAGGAGTGAAAGTAATGTTTAAAAAATATTCATCTGTAATATTCTTAATAATATTTACTATTATTATGCTTACTCTTACAGCAAATGCTGATAGGCTTTATCTCAACTCTGGAGAAAATTATTTTGGAGATGTATTAAATGAATATCTGGAAATAAAAACTCCATATGCTGATATAAGACTGGTGGAAGTTTACCTTACAGGTGTTGAAAACAGAGGGGATAGTTTTGTTATTGCAGCTGGAGATAGAAATATATTTTCGGGTAAAATAATAGGGGAAGCCCTTGTTTTTGATGCTGAAGGAGAAATTTTAACAATCAAAAATGAAGATATAAAAAGAATATTGTTTGATAAAGTAAAAAAAATAGCTGCAGATAATAAAACAGTGTTTAAAATGAACAATAAGGACTCTTTTTTAGGTAAATTGATGAATAAAACTATAACTATAAAAAGTCCTTTTGGCAGTAATTTAGAAATTGCATCAGATCAGATTAAAAACATTAAATTTAACAGTGGGAATAAAGCTGTAATTATGTTAAAAGATGGCAAAAAAAGAGATACTGAGATCACACTTAAAACTTTTGTAATAAAACCGGGTGCAGGCCGCATATTTTCTGTTAATGCTTCTGATTTAAAGGAGATTAATTTTTAATAACAATTTTTAATAGACTTTCCCCATTTTTTATATACTGCTGCAAAAAGGGGAGATGCAGGAATATTGAAATTTTTAGTCAATGAATCTTAACGAAATGAAGGAAGAAATAGGGTTGAACTGCAGGATGGAGTGAGCTAATCATGAGTCAGGAGGACTCATTGATTAGTGTGCCCTATTTCACAACCGAATTGTGTTTTAGATAAATCTAAAAATTTCGTTGATGACTAAAGCCCCCTTTTTGCAGCTTGAAAATAAATTTTGGGGAAACTCCTTACAATTTTTATACTTGATTTTTATCTTTATTTATTTTAATATAGCTTTATCATTGATAATAATTTATTGGAGGGATATTGTAGTGGATGAGAACAATGAAAATATAAGAACTGAATATTATGATGAATATGAAATAGATTTAAGAGAGTATATAATGCTTTTGTGGGATAATAAATGGTTTATTGCTGGACTAGTTGCTGCTGCTTTAATAATAACATTTTTTTATAGCTTTTTTCTAGCTGGCCCAGTTTATGAAGCAAAATCAACACTGCTTATTTTGCCCCCTAAATATAAGACCTCGTTAGAAGTTTCTACACTGCCGATTGAAACATACAAAAATCTTGCGACTACAGATACAATTAAACAGTCAATTATAGATGAATTGGATTTGAAAAATGAAAAAAATGAAAAATTGACTACTGCACAGCTGGAAAGAATGATGCATATAGAAGTAATTATTGGAGGAGCATCCGATAATTCTCAAGAAAATGCTCCTTTGATTGTGCTTACAGTCAAAGGAAAAAATCCAGAATTGATAACAAAAATGGCAAATCTCTGGGCTGAAAAATTTATTAGTGATAGTAAACAAATACGAATTGGAGAGATTCAAGAAGTAAGTGAAGTTATACAGAATCAGTTTTCAGAAACAGAAATTAAACTTAAAAATTTAAAAGATGAATTACTGCAGTTTAAAAAAGAACATAGATTGAGGATAGCAAATTCTGAATTAAATTCTAAACAAAATAAACTTGATAATTTAAATAATAGAATTGTAGATTTGAAGTCTGAATTAGGATCACAAAAAGCAGTATATACCAATTTGCAAAAGCAGATTAATAATTTACAGAAAGAGGGATACTGGTCCGGTGATTTAAATCTGGATACAGATAAGAATAACGAATTACAGATAGCAAAAAATAATTATCTAAAAACAGAAAATAAGCTGCTTGATTTTAATAAAAATAATAATTTAGAATTAATGAAACAGGAAATTGAACTTAAGCAGAATAGAATACAAAGATATAAAGAAATGATTTCTAATTTAAATAATAGTCTGCAAAAATTAAAAGAAGAAAATAAAAATATTAAAAATATTTTAGATAAAGAACCGGAAAAATGGAATTTAAATAAAAGTTTAAGCAATGATGCTTTTTGGGAAAATATACTAAATAAAGAGAAAATAGAGATTCTTAAAGATTTACAACTAAGTAATGAAATTATAAATCCTGTATTTCAAAGGTTGAAAGTAAGATATTCAGACAACAAAGTTACTTTAGAAACTTTACCACAGGAAATAGAATATTATAGAAGTGAACTTAATAATGAAGTTATGGAATTAAATAGATATAATGCCAGATATAAAGAGCTTAGTATTAAGAAAGATCATTTAGCAAGTGATCTGGATAAATATAAAAAAATATATTTAAATCATGCAAATAAATATAAGGAACTACTTGCTGCGGAAATGAATACAAAACTTGAGGTTGAATCATTAAGTGCTCAACTTGATTTTTATCAAGATTCTAGAAATAATTTAAAAGTAGAAATAAAAACACTGCAGAACAATATCTGGAAAGCGGAAAACATTCAGGACAGACTTCAGCAGGAAATTGATAATGTAAAGAATACATATTCTATGCTTGCTAAAAGAGTAGAAGAAGCAAGAATAGCAGAAGCCCAGAGAACCAGTGATGTTAAATTCTTTGCAAAAGCTGTAGAGCCAACAGAACCAGTAGAAAATAATTTGAAATTAAATCTTGCCATTGCCGGAGTACTAGCCTTAATGCTGGGAGTATTTATAGTATTCTTTAAAGAATTTATGAAAGAAGAATAGAAAAACTTATAATTAATATAAATAATCCCCTTAAAGTGGACAGATTAAACATTGAAAATCTGTTTACTAAAAAGGGGATTTTATAATAAATCATCTTTTTCCACAGCTCTTGTTATTTCTACGTTAAAATTACTCATCAAGTTTTATTCCTGATTTTTCTGCATAATCTCTTAAATTTTTTGTTCTACCATTTTCATATTCTTGTTCAGAATACTCACGAAGAACAACTACAGGATCTTCTACGGCTCTGATAAATTCAATTTTGCCTGGTTTTAAATTCATAAATAAAGTATCTCCATTTTCAATTTGTGCAGTTTTGCGAGCTTCTTTAGGAATAGTAATTCGACCTCGGGAATCAACTTTAACTGTAAGTTTTTTGCTCAAAGTAAACACCACCTTTTAATCATTTTGTGGGTTTTACCCACAATTAAATTATACATCATATAAATTAACAAAGCAAATAATCACAGCCTTTATTTTTCTTTTTTTTATGATAGAATATATGATAGAGGTTAAGAAATTTTGACAAAATATTTCATATTGAATTAAATACTAATAACTGAAAATTATAAAGAAATTTTTTGTACATATTTTTAAAATTAGCTGTAAAGGAATGATAAAATGAAAATTGCTGTTGCAGGAGCAGGTTATGTAGGGCTATCCAATGCCGTTTTACTTGCTCAGAACCATGATGTTACTATTGTTGATATTGTTGAAGAAAAAGTTAATATGATCAATAATTTAAAATCACCGATTGTTGATCCAGAATTAGAAGATTATCTGGCCAATAATGGCCTTAACTTAAAAGCCACTACTGAGGGATATAAAGCTTACAGGGAAGCTGAAGTTGTTATTATTGCAACACCAACAAATTATGATCCAGAACAGAATTATTTTAACACCAGAACAGTAGAAGCTGTGATTGCCAATGTTCTATCACTTAATGAAGATGCAGTTATGATTATTAAATCAACTGTACCGGTTGGTTATACAGAAGAGGCCAAAGAAAAGTTTGATACAGAAAACATAATTTTTTCTCCTGAATTTTTGCGGGAAGGGAAGGCACTTTATGATAATCTTTATCCTTCAAGAATTATTGTGGGAGAAAGGTCAAAAAGAGCAGAAGAATTTGCATCATTACTTGTAGAAGGTGCCAAAAAAGAAGATATACCTGTACTTTATACTGATCCTACTGAAGCAGAAGCAATTAAACTTTTTGCCAATACATATCTGGCCATGAGGGTTGCTTTTTTTAATGAACTTGATACCTATGCTGAAATGCGGAATCTAAAAACAGAGCAGATCATAAAAGGTGTTGGACTTGATCCACGGATTGGAGACCATTATAATAATCCTTCTTTTGGTTATGGTGGTTACTGTCTTCCTAAAGACACAAAACAGCTGCTGGCCAATTATGAAGATGTGCCAAATAATATTATGCAGGCAATTGTTGATGCCAATAGAACCAGAAAAGACCATATTGCTAAAATGATAATAGAGAAAAAGCCAGAAATAGTTGGTGTATATCGTTTAACTATGAAGAAAAACTCTGATAACTTTAGACAGTCTTCAGTTCAGGGTGTAATGAAGAGAATAAAAGCAAAAGGTATTGAAGTAATTGTTTATGAGCCAGTACTGGAAGAAGAGGAATTTTATCGTTCCAGAGTAATTAAAGATTTAGACGAATTCAAAAAAGAAGCAGATGTCATTGTGGCCAATAGAATGGCTCCAGAATTAGAAGATGTTGAAGATAAAGTATATACGAGAGACCTGTTTAACAATAATTAAATAATAAAGAATGGGAGGCAGTTCCTTTTTATGGAGCTGTCTTTTTTAGTTTGCTGTGATATAATAAAAATAGAACAATAGAAAGGGGAGAGTAATATGGTGGATAAATATCCTCTTTTATACAAACCTAAAAAATCTAGAGAAAAGGTTGAAGAAAAAAGACAGTTAGCACTTTTTAAAGCCAAAAAAATTGCGGAACTTTTATATAGAAAATATAATGTTAAAAAAGTAATTTTATTTGGTTCTGTGCTTAAAAGTGAGGATTTTTCTCTGGAATCTGATATAGATATTGCAGTTGATGGTTTGAAGGAGGAATTATTTTTTAAAGCTTATGGAGAAATAAGTTCACTATATAAAGGGATATCTGTTGATTTTATTGATGTTAAAGATTGTAGAGAGTCTATTAAGGAATCAATTTTGAATAATGGGGTGAAATTATGACTGAGAAAGCTTTTTTAACATTAATTTCTAGAATTGATGATGATCTAGAAGAACTCATATTATTAAAAAATAAAATTGATAGAGCCTGGGAAAAATATAATATGGAATCAGAAGAATTTTATTTAGATAGTGTTGCACTCAATCTGCATGGTTTTTACTCTGGACTTGAGAAGATATTTTTGTTAATTGCACGGGAAATAGATGAGAGTGTACCGGAAGGTGGTTCATGGCATCAGGAATTATTAGAGCAGATGGCTATAAAAATAAAAAAGATACGTCCTTCTATTATTGATAAAAATACTAAAAAGATACTTGATGAATATCGAGGATTCAGGCATATAGTAAGGAATGTTTATTCTTATAATTATTCAGCTAAAAAAATTAAAGTTCTTGTAGAAGATCTTGATGAAAATATTGATAAAATAATTGGGGATATTAAAAGGTTTTTGGAGTTTTTAGAAGAAGAAACCAGCTATTAAAAGGAAAATATATCTAATTCTTAATAAGGGAGATTGGTTTTGAATACTATATGTATTAATATAATACTTGAAGCACTAAACATAGTTTTGATATAACAGCTAATACAGCATGTGGAAACTATTAAGAGATAGGTGGTGAAGACTTTGGATCAGGAACTTCTGGATAGTATTCGAGAAATAGTATGTGAGGAAACAAAGAAAATTGTTCGTGAAGAAACCAGAAAAATAGTTCGCGAAGAAACCAGAAAGATAGTGCGTGAGGAAACTGCAGATATGAGAGACGATATCTCATCACTTAAAACAGATGTCTCTTCACTTAAAACAGATGTCTCTTCACTTAAAAAACAGGTTAGTGAAAATACCCTTATACTTAGATCTTTGGAAGAAAATAATGAAATTCGCAGTGCACAGATGGACAGGATGGAGAATGATATAGCTCATCTCCTGGGGAAGTATGAAAAAGTAGATGAACTTGAGGATAGATTTATCCACCATACACATACAATAGTTATCGAAACAGGAAAACCTGAAGAAAAAGCCAGTTAATTATATAATGAATTTATAAAGCAGTCTTTTCCAGGCTGCTTTTTCTTTTTGCTTTAAAGATGATATAATATTATCAACAATCTAATTAATTTTTAAGGCAGGTGTATTAAATGAAAATTTATACAAAAACCGGTGACAAAGGTAAGACGAGTCTTTTTGACAACAGCAGAGTAAATAAAGATTCTCCGCGTGTGGAAAGTTATGGTACTGTTGATGAACTTAATTCCTCCCTTGGATTTGCAAAAAATTTTGTTGATGATAAAGAAATCGTTGAACTAATAAAAAATATACAGAGAAAGCTTTTTAATGCAGCAGGACAGCTTGCCACCCCTAATTATGAGTCTTTTCCGGATAAAATTGATGAAAAAGATATAAAAGAACTGGAAGAAAAAATTGATTATTATCTTGAACAGATGAATAAAAAAGAGCGATCTATGTTCATAATACCAGGTAGTACAAAAGGCAGTGGAGCTCTGCATATGTCGCGTACAATCTGCCGGAGAGCAGAAAGAAGAATTACAACTCTGGCAGCTAAAGAAGAGATAAGTCTACTTGTGCAGAAATATATTAACCGATTATCTGATCTACTTTATGTTCTGGCCCGTTATCTTGAAGGTGCTCTTAATTATGTAGAGTTTAAAAAGGAAGAATAATTTCTGATATGGCTTCTTAATGTGAATAAAAGAAAACTCTCTCTGCAGCTTTACTTTGATTATAAGAGAAATAACAGTAAAATCTATTAAAAAAGGTGATTACTTTGAAAATTTTACTTGATACTGCTAATTTAGAAGATATTAAAAGACTGAATGATCTGTATCCTGTTCGAGGAGTAACAACTAATCCAACTATACTGACCAGAGAAAATGCAGAAAGCTGGCTTGATCTGCTTAAAAGTATTGATGAAATTCTTTCTTCTGAACAGCTGTTGTTTGTCCAGGTAACTGCTTCTAATTGTGAAGAAATGATTAAAGAAGCAGAGTTTCTGGTAGAAAATATTCGAGAAAACTTATATATTAAGATACCTGTTATTCCTGAAGGTTTAAAAACTATCAAAAAATTAAACGGCATGGGGATTAATACAGCTGCAACAGCAGTATTTTCTACCCAGCAGGCTGTAATAGCGGCCAATGCTGGCGCTGATTTTATTGCACCATATGTGAACAGACTGGATAATATAGAAGCTGATGGAGTAGGGGTAGTAAGAGATATAGCAGAGATGTTTAAAATACATAATATTAAAAGCAAAATAATTGCTGCAAGTTTTAAAAATGTCAATCAAATTAAAGAATGCTGTCTTGCAGGTGCAGATACTGCTACTGTTAGTGCAGAATTATATGAGGAAGCTGCTGCACATCCATTAACTTATCAGGCAGTTGAGCAGTTTGATGCTGACTGGAAAAGTTTATATGGGGACAAATTTATGTATCAATATTAATAACAGGTGATTTTTGCTTTGATATTCCTTCGGCTGTAAGAGATAAAATTGTATCTGTTCAGTGTGATAGAAGTAAGTGCGAAAAATTTGTGAATATATAGGAGTTTCCCCAAAATTTATTTTCAAGCTGCAAAAAGGGGGCTTTAGTCATCAACGAAATTTTTAGATTTATCTAAAACTCAATTCGGGTGTGAAATAGGGCACACTAATCAATGAGTCCTCCTGACTCATGATTAGCTCACTCCATCCTGCAGTTCAACCCTATTTCTTCCTTCATTTCGTTAAGATTCATTGACTAAAAATTTCAATATTCCTGCATCTCCCCTTTTTGCAGCAGTATATAAAAAATGGGGAAAGTCTATGTGAATATATTCTTGAATGAAGGAGAAAGATGTGCTATTATTATATTGTGAATAATATTTCAAAATAATATTCAAAAAATAATTATTTCCTGCCAGCTGGGAGAAATCTGAGCTGAAGGGTGCCAAAAGATATGGTTCTAATTGAAAGGGGGATTTCCTGATCATGAAGAGTCACCGATATTATTTAATTTTTAGAACTTATCTTTTATGATAAGTTATTTTCATTTTATAAGGACTTTATTGTAAGCAGCAGACCTAAATTTGAAAGCAGATAGCAGAGTCGGTAATTGGGTAATTGGAATCATTAATCTTTGAATATGAAAGCAGAGATTGTTAGAGCAATCTTGAAGGAGGAACTTTAAAAAATGAGTACAATGTCACCACAGAAATGGGCAGAAAATGTAATTAAACAGGATGAAATTGATAGGTATCTAATAGATGGTGAAGATTTTATGAATGAAGATCTGATTAAAAGACAGCTGCAGGAAAATACATCTCCCTCTAAAGAAGAGGTAGAAGCAATTATTCAGAAATCTTTAGATATAGAGAGACTCTCACCAATAGAAACGGCAAAACTTTTAAATGTAGATGACCCAGAAATTTTAAAAATGATGGATGAAGCGGCACTTGAGGTAAAAAGGAAGGTATATGACAATAGAATAGTAACCTTTGCCCCACTTTACTGCAGCAACCTCTGTGTTAATAACTGTAAGTACTGCGGTTTTAGAAAAGATAACAAAGAGGAAAAGCGCAGGGTTTTAAATATGGATGAAATTAAAGCAGAAACAGAGGCACTTGTTAAAGAAGGTCATAAAAGAAGTATAGTAGTTTATGGTGAACACCCTGCATCTGATGTGGATTATATTGTTGATTCTATTAAATCAGTTTATGATGTCGAAGTACCTACAGGTAATTCGACCAGTAAAATTAGGCGGGTAAATATCAATGCAGCTCCAATGACGGTTGCAGATTTAGAAAAACTGTGGGAGGTTGGAGTAGGAACCTATCAGGTATTCCAGGAAACCTATCACCGCCCCACCTATAATAAAGTTCATCCCTCTGGTCCCAAATCAAATTATCGCTGGAGATTATATTCTCTGCATAGAGCAATGGAGGCTGGAATTGATGATGTGGCAATCGGTGCTTTATTTGGTCTTTATGACTGGAAATTTGAGGTAATGGGTCTTCTGTATCATACAATGGATTTAGAAAAGCAGTTTGATGGTATAGGTCCTCATACAATTTCCTTCCCAAGATTGAGGGATGCCAGTGGTACGGATTATTCTGCAAGCAGCCGGTACAGTGTATCTGACGAAGAATTTAAAAAACTGGTAACTGTGCTCAGACTTGCTGTTCCTTATACTGGTTTAATAGTTACAGCCAGAGAAACTCCAGAGATGAGGAGAGAGGCAATTAAACGCGGCTCAACTCAGACTGATGCTTCAACAAAACTGGGTATTGGTTCTTACAGTGAGCAGCTTACCGAACAGGAAAAAGAAAAACAGCAGTTTATGCTGGGAGATACCAGAGGTTTAGATATCGTAATTAAAGAATTTGCCGAAATGGGAATGATAACTTCCTTCTGTACAGCAGGTTACCGCTGCGGCAGAACCGGTGATAAGATCATGAATCTCTTAAAGTGTGGAACTGAAGGGAAGTTCTGCAAGTTAAATGCTGTTTTAACCTTTAGAGAATGGCTTGATGACTTTGCCTCTCCGGAAACAAAAGAAGTTGGAGAAAAAGTTCTGCAGGAAGAATTAAAGCAGATTGAAAATGACCCCTTTTTTGAGGATAAGAAACTGCTGGCTGACTTTAAAAACTTTTATGAAAGGATTAAAAATGGTGAAAGAGACATCTACATCTAAAAATAGAGAAAAAAGTTTAGATGTAAAAAAACTTAAAAAAGAAATCAATTTTGAACTTCCTTTCAGAGAAAATATCGATAAGCTGTCTAAAAAACTTGCAGCTGACTATGATATCAAATTTAATCTCTGTCAGATAAAAGGGGGAAGGCGCTGGTCTTATACAGCAGGTTATGAAGGACTGATGGTTAATAAGAGAAAAATTAAGGTTAATGATAAACTCGGCCTGGTTGTTGAAAACTACAGTCAGCTGAATGAAAATGATTGGGATCAGTTTATTTCTTTAATAAAAGAATTATGTTATAATTAAAATTGTATAAAAACTATCAGGGGGAGCGGGGAAACTGCTCCCTCTAATACTATTTAAAGTGACAAGTTAATTAAAAATAATTATTAATTAGGTGATAAAATGGAAAAGAAAAAGATTAAAATTATTAAGGATGGTCCTTATTTAGTTAGAGGCAATATTCCCCTTAAAGAGGAAATAATTATTCCTGATCACATTTTATGTAATCAACATCTATTATTCCATCTTTTTTCAGTCTATTTAATGGTCTTAAAACAGAATTATGTTCCATCGTTGAGGTTATTACATGATCTCCCTTTTTTAAAATTCCTTTAATTCCAATATTTAAAGCATAGGTTACATTATGAGTAAAAATTATCTGTTTTAGATCATCTACATTAAAAAAGTCAGCAATTGTATTTCTTGATTCAATAATTAAACGACCTGCTTTAAGAGAATCTTCGTATCCTCCTCGCCCAGGACTGCAGCCAATATTATCATAATAGTTAAGAATTGCTTTTTTAACTACTTCAGCTTTATCTTTACTTGTAGCTGCATTATCAAGATAAATTTTATTCATTTTTTTCCTCCTCACAATCAGTATTTATATTTATTATATGTCTGCAATGATATTATTTCAATAGATTATAATAAATTTTTATAATAATAATAATAATACTTTATAAAACAAACTATTTATGCTATAATTGTTGTGAAATATAATACATATATTTATAGCTTGGGGGGAATAGAAATGAATAGTAAAAAAGGCATTATTATTACTGGGGGATGATGGGTCTTTTAGGTGGACTGCTGGCTGTTTTTGGTAATCCAGCTAATATGGCTGTAAACTGGTTATAAAAGAATAATGAAATAAATAATTGGAGGGTAATAAAATATGCAGAGTATAGAAGAAATTTTCAATAATTTAGATGGAGAATTAGAAGGACATGGTCCAGTTGTCATGAAAAATATGGTAGAAAAAGAAGGGAAAAATGTTGTTGGAACTTATTGTGTCTTTACACCTTATGAAGTAATAAGGGCAGCTGGTGCTGTACCGGTAACATTATGCAGTACCAGTAATGATACTATTGATGAAGCAGAAAAAGATTTGCCCAGAAATTTGTGTCCACTTATTAAATCAAGCTATGGATTTGCAATTACCGATAAATGTCCATATTTCCATTTTGCAGATATAATTGTTGGAGAGACAACCTGTGATGGAAAAAAGAAGATGTACGAATACTTAAATGAGGTTACTCCCGTACATGTAATGAAACTGCCGCAATCTTCGCATAGAGAAGTTGATCTTGATTTCTGGAAAAACGAAGTATTGCTGTTAAAAGATACTTTAGAAGAAAAATTTGAGACAGAAATTACTGAACAGCGCTTAAAAGAAGAAATTAAAATTAAAAATGAAGAAAGAAATACTTTAAAAGAATTTTATGAGCTGGCAAAACTCAAGCCTTCACCTATTTATGGCAGTGAGATTTTTAAAGTTTTAAATATTTCAAGCTATACCTTTGATAAAGAAATAGCCAATAAAAGAACTAAAGCAATAACTGAAAAAATATTAAAAAACTATAAAAAGGGGGAAAAACGAATTAGCGCAGATGCACCCAGGATTTTAGTTACCGGCTGTCCAATGGGTGCTGCCACTTTAAAAGTTATAGAAGCTATTGAAAATAATGGTGGTTCTGTAGTTTGTCTGGAAAACTGTACTGGCTTAAAGCCAAATGAGGAGACTGTATCTGAGGATAAAAGCCCGGTCGATGCAATTGCAGAAAAATATTTAAATACTCCCTGTTCCTGTATAAGTCCCAATGATAATCGGGTAGAGCTAATTAATAGATTAGTGGAAGAATATCAGGTTGACGGTGTTGTGGATATGGTCTTACAGGCATGTCATACTTATAATGTCGAAACAAAGAGAATTAAAGATGAGCTTAAAAAATCCAATACTTCTTATCTTAATATTGAAACAGATTATTCTCAGTCAGATAAAGGCCAGTTAGAGACACGCTTAACTGCGTTTTTAGAAATGATGTAAAGGGAGATTTAAAATGTATTATATTGGGATTGATATTGGCTCAGTTGCCTGTAAGGGGGTTCTCTTTAAAGATAGGGTTATAGATAAGAAATTGGCACCAACTGGGTGGAATCCACAGAAAAGTGGAGAAGAGACCCTTAATTATTTACTGGAGGCGAATAATTTAAAAGCTAAAGATTTAAAAGCAGTTGTAGCGACAGGATATGGAAGAGTTTCTCAGCAGTTTGCTGATAAAACTGTGACAGAAATAAGCTGTCACGGAAAAGGTGGATATTATCTTAATAATAATATTAGAACTATTATTGATATAGGTGGACAGGATAGTAAAGTAATATCTCTCAATGATTCTGGAGATGTAATTGACTTTGCAATGAATGATAAATGTGCTGCCGGAACAGGGAAGTTTCTGGAGATGACAATTAACTCTTTGGAAGAACAAATTGATAATTTAGATAATATAGTCAAAGACGAGAAAAAAGCCAATATCAGCAGTATGTGTGCTGTTTTTGCAGAGTCAGAGATAATTTCTCTTTTAGCTGATGGAGTTAGTAAAAGTGAAATTGCCGGTGGAATTATTGCCTCTATCATAAATAGAATTAATATTCTATTGAGCAAAACAACTTTTCAGGAGCAGGTTCTCTTCACAGGGGGGCTGGCCCAGAGTGAAGTTATAAAAAATGAGTTGAGTAAAAAATTAAAAACAGAAGTATTTAGTTACCCGGATTCTCAATTTGCCGGTGCTATTGGTGCTGCTTTGATTTCAAAAAATATGGCATAAATAAATTTAAACTTTAAATTTACAGATACAATTTTTGTGCTTGTGAACCTCTCCACTTAAATAAAAAACAAGATTTAGATGGAGTTTTCCTGGCTGTTTTAGTTGAAATTAGAGCTGTTTGTTTACTTGTATATTAGAATGATTTTAGTAATTTGGTATATCAAATTTATGGTAAAGGAGCTATAATTTTGAAAGAATATAATCTCGTATTTACCTTTTACTCTACACATCTGGCCTTGAAATTTGAACGAGAGTTAAAATCTGCAGAAATAAATCTGCGAATCACTCCCGTTCCCCGTCATATAAGCTCTTCCTGTGGTTTATCAGGAAGAATTAATGATCAGGATCTAGAAAAAGTGCGGGCTTTATGTGAAGAAAAAAATATAGAATATGAAGCTATTTATAAAATTGATGGAGATAATTTTGTTAACATTTCTAAATAGTAAATGGATTTGTGTATAAACCGCTTCTTCTGGGAGCGGTTTTTAACTATTATATAAAGTAGTTTCACCGTGACTAATTATACCAGATTAATCTATGAAATTAAACGAAAAGTAAGTAATTTCTTTAAAAAATTATCAAAAGACTTATCAAAACCTAAAACTAAATTCATATCTCAAATAATTTACGGACTATTAGATAGTCAATCAGTACTTTTAAGTAATATTGGCAGATCCTTAAAAGAAGATAATCTTTTAAAAAAGACCGTTGAGCGTTTATCCAGAGATCTGGAAAATTTTAATGAACAGGAAGACTTGATTGAAAAATATATAAATGAAGTAAGGCCTCATGTTGATAATAATACTATTTTCTGCTGTGACAAATCAGATGCAGTTAAACCATATAGCAAAAAATTAGAAGCTCTTGATCGGGTTAGAGATGGCAGCAAAGGTGAAACTGAAAAAGGCTATGATACTTTTGAAATATCTGCTCTAACTGATAAAAAAGCACTGCCTGTTGAAATATATTCTCATATTTATATAAGTTTAATAAAAATATTATAGGTGGTATAATAGTATTAGAGGACATTATAAAGTTAAAAAATTAAGTAAAAATTGGGAGGTATAAATGATGGAGTTTGTAAGAAAAATAATCAGTAGTAATGATATAGAATCTATAATTAAACTTCCAGAAGAACTTAAAAATAAAAAAGTTGAAATATTAATCTTACCAATTGAAGAAGAAGTGATAAAGAAAGAATTTAATCCAGAAGAGTATAGAGGAGTTATGGATATCAAATTAGATGAATTGGATAAGGATTTAAAGAATATGAGAGACGAATGGGAGAGATTCTAGATGTATTTGCTGGATACTAATATTTTAATTTATTATTTCAATAATAATATTCCTGAATATTCTTTTGAAGATATAACTAATATTTTAAAAAATGATTTTAACATTTCTATAATAACAAAGATGGAATTCTTAGGATTCCCTCGACATACTCCGGTTTCTTTTAAAAAGTCACAGGAATTTTTGTTAAATTCTTCTATATATAATATAAATGATAAAATAGCAGATAAAACTATTTCTTTAAGACGTGAATACAAAATAAAATTACCTGACGCAATTATTGCCGCTACTGCTCTGGGAAATGGTTTTACTTTAGTTACAAGAAATGAGAATGATTTTATTAATATAAAAAACATTAAATTATATAATCCATTTAAATAGTAAATGGATTTGTGTATAAACCGCTTCTTCTGGGAGCGGTTTTATATTTTAAAGGCTTCTACACTTTCTCTGGTGTTTTTAAGGTATTCGTTTATTTTATCAAAGTCATTTTTTGCATATGCTACAAATAGTATATCAACTGCTGTAAGCTGAGCTATACGAGATGTTATAGCACCAAGGCGCAGATTTTTTTCGCTTCCGGCTACCTGTAATTTTATATCTGCCATTTTATTTAATGGATTTTCTCCATATTTAGTGATAGCGATAGTTATGGCGCCTCTTTTTTTAGCTGTATTTAGAGCATTATATACTTCGAGGCTTTCTCCACTATAAGATATTGCTATTGCCAGATCATTAGAATCCATGTTTGCAGCAGATGATAGTTGTGCATGTGTATCAGGATAATAGATGACTGTTTTTTTGACCCTCATTAATTTATACTGCAGATCCATGGCTACTAGACCAGATGCTCCAATACCGAAAATATATATTCTATCTGCGTTTTCTGCTGCATCAACTGTTTTTTCTAGTTCTTCTACAGATAATAGATCTATGGTATTTTTTATTACCTTTCTATTATCATAAGATAATTTTTGCATGATATTTTCTATACTATCTTCTACTGATATATCATCGTAAATTTTGATATCATCATTATTTTCCAAGTCTCTTAAATTTCTAATTAATTCGATTTTAAAATCCTGAAACCCCTGATATTCAATTTTCTTGCAGAATCTAACTACTGAGGCTGCACTGCTTCCAGTGGCTCTGGCCACTTCGTTCACTGACATTTTTACTATTTTATCTTTATTATTTAATATATAATCAGCAATTTTTTGTTCCGTTTTTGTTAGATCTTTATACATATTTTTGATTTTTAATAGTACTTTCATTAGTTTTGACCTCCTCTATAAACTTACGAGATTTACTGGCAGATTGAACTTTCATCTCCTTTAATTAAAAATTTAAAAGTCTCTCCTTCTTTTATTTTTTCTATAATGAGAGCAGCTTCACCTGCATCTGCTAATACATTAATCTTTTTATTAGCGGGATAATCTTTTTTAAGGAGCTGTAAATCTCCTTCATATCTTTTATATTTATAATTATCAATTGTTAGAGAATATTTAAATCTTTTTATTGTATTATTTGTTTCAATTTTTTCTATTTTGTTTTTGCGTGCTGTTTTGGAGCGGATCATGTATTCACCAGGATCCTGGCGATTTATATGTTCTAAATTAATTAATCGTTTTTCTTCTCTGCTGAGCTTAGTTAATATCTTTATAGGGATTATATTATCATATTTTCTAATTAAAGAAAAATCTTTTAATTCTTCTAAAGAAGCTCTGCTGTCTCCAATATATACTTTATCGACTCCTGATTTTAATAAATCCTGGCCGGTAATTATTGGTGATAGTTTTCTGTGTTTTTCCAGAGTAGGCAGGCCAGCTTTTATGGGGGGCCTTTTTTTGTAATTTGCTGGAATAAAGGCAGCAATTTCTATATCATATTTTTTAAATATATTGTTCTTTTTTAATAAAAGCGATTTAGAAATTCCAGTTTCTGGTCTGGGATAATAATTATGAAAAGCTTCTATATTTGCTAATTTTCCTCCATGTTTAATTATTTCTTCCAAATTTTTTTCTGTAATTGTGCTTGCATTAATATTAATTTTAAAATCATTATTTTTAGTTAAAATGGCAATTTCTTTACTTTTAAATCCAAAATCAAGTCTGAGGGCATTCAGATTAAATTGAGAGAGATCTAATTTCTCATAATATTTTTTAGATATATCTGCAGTTATATTAAAGTTAAGTTTATTCATTTCTTTAAAAAGTATTTTTGCTTCCTTAAGAAAATTCTTATTTACTTCAGGTATATGGAGAGAGAAAAATATATTATTAATTCCAAGTTTGTGTGCTTGATTAAGGTAATCTATATTTTCTTCTAAGTTTAAATCAAGTCCTGCATAAAGCGATATTCCCAGCATTAAAAATATTCCTTTCATTTTAGTATTTATGTATTTTTAATTATATTATAAACTTTCCCACCTTAAAGAGAAGATGAGAAAGTCTATATTTGATCTCTTTAACTTATTTAAATTTATTTAAGTTCTGCAACTTCTTCTTCTCTTATAAAGAGGTGTGTAATTACAAAGCCACCTATATAAGCAATGATAAGACCTAAAAAGTAGTTGAGTATTGAATCAGGCTGCATCAGTGGGATTGCTGATATACCAGATGGGCCCCAGGCACCCGCCATTACATTCTGCACCATTACAAATGCACCACCAAACCCTGCTCCCAAGCCTGCAGTGATAAATGGTTTTCCGAGAGGAAGTGTGACACCATAGATAAGCGGTTCACCTATACCAAGAACTCCGGCAGGAAGTGCACCAGAAATAATCTGTTTTAATTTGTGATTTTCTGTTTTTTTAGCTTTAAGATAAATTGCAATAGCTGCACCTACCTGACCAGCACCTGCCATGGCCAATACAGGGAATAATGAGACACCCCCCATATTTTCTAATTGAAGAGCATAAATAGGAATCAAGCCATGGTGCAGTCCCAGTAAAACCATTGGTAAAAATACTGCTGAAAGAACATAACCAGAGATAACACTTATTACAGGGTTTTCGGAAGCTACAAGTAAGGTTAATGCACCTACCAACCAGTCAGATAAAATTCCTGAGATCGGCATTACGATAAAGATCATGGCAACTGCCATAATTAGCATGGTTACTACTGGAGTAACTATTAAATCTAGAACATCTGGTACTATTCTTCTTATTTTCTTTTCCAAAAAGGCCAGTATATAAACACCGATGATAACACCAATGATTCCACCTTTACCAGATCTTAAGATAGAATTAAGTGGAGAAGCAGAATCGAACATACCGATAGATTGTGATATTTCGTTTATCTGTCCCATTACTGTTAGGGCACCGATCATTCCACCCAGACCTTCTGTTGCTCCAAACTGTTTGGCTGCATTGATACCAGTAAAGATTGTAAAGTAGCCAAGAAATGAGCCACCAAGTAGAGATAAAAGTAATTGAGTTATGTTCCAGAACTGATTTGCTGGCAGATTTCCAGTATTCTGCAGATTTGTTATTAGACCAGAAAATCCATTAAAAATACCTGCAGCTATTATTGCGGGAATCAAAGGAATAAATATTTTTCCAATAGTCTTTAATCCTTCTTTAAATTTACTCTGTTTTTGTCTGCCTTTAATTGTTTCTTTGTTTTTTTTCCAATCTTCCCCAACTTTAATATCAGAACCAATATTATATTGATTATTTAAGATATCAAGACATTTTTTTGCTGTACCGGGACCAACTACTATCTGCAGAGTATCATCTTCCACAACTCCCATAACACCTTCAATAGCCTTTAACTTTTTAAGATCAACTTTAGATTGATCTTTTAGGTCAAGTCTTAATCTTGTCATACAATTTGTAGCAGCAAGAATATTTTTTTCTCCACCTAATTTTTCTACAATTTCCTTAACGAGATTTTCGTTTTTCATTATTTTCCTCCTCATAAAATATTGCTGATGTTATTAGAGATAATTAATTATTATTAATTGCTTTAGCAAGGTGCCCTTCATATTTTTCTAATTCTTTTTTAGCTTTTTCTTTTTCTAGTCCAGTATTAATCATCATAATTGCAAGTTTTACCTGATAATCTGTTTTTTCCAAAAATTCTTCTGCTTTTTGATAACTCACCTCACTTACTTCCATTATCATATTTTTGGCTCTTTCTGCCAGCTTTTTATTTTTAACCTGTAGATCAACCATATAATTTTCATATACTTTTCCGAGTTTTATCATTGAAGCAGTTGTCAGCATATTTAAAACCATCTTTTGTGCAGTTCCAGCTTTCATGCGGGTAGAACCTGTAATTACCTCAGGGCCAACAACAGGTGCAATAGAGATATCTGCAATTTTTGCTATTGGTGACTCAGGATTACAGCTAAGGGAGACGGTAGCTGCTTTTAAGGATCTTGCATATTCTAATGCACTGATAACATAGGGTGTTGTACCACTTGCTGCAATGCCTACTAAAACATCTTTTTTACTAAAATTAATTTTTTCAAGCTGGGCAACAGCTTCTTCTTTGTTATCTTCTGCATTTTCTATTGATTCTTGTATGGCTTTTTCTCCACCTGCGATTAAACCCTGTACAATTTCAGTGTTGACTCCATATGTGGGAGGACATTCTGAGGCATCTAAAATTCCCAGTCTACCACTTGTGCCGGCTCCTATATAGATTAATCTTCCGCCATTTTTTAGGGCATTACTTATAGCATCAACTGCTTCTGCAATATTATTTTTTTCCTTTTCTACAGCATAAGCAACCTTTTTATCTTCTTCATTAATAATCTCTATTATTTCTTTAGTACCAACTCTATCAATATTTCTAGAATTTTCATTTACTGATTCTGTTACCAGATCATTGAGATTGTTTTTCATTTTTAAGCCTCCATTCAAAATATTCTTTCATTTATTAATACAAGCCTAACATTTATGAAATATATTTTCAAGTATTTTTTAAATTTACGAAATATATTTTCAAAAAGGAGTGGAAACTTCTATTAGACAGAGGTAATAGAGTCAAAATATGTTCCAGAGTATAATATTTAATTGAAGAGTATAATATTTAAGAATAAAAAGAGCATTTATATTTAAAAATTTTGTATTTTGTCAAATGATTTTTAAATGATATAATATATTTCAAGACATTAAACCTAATAATATACTAATTTTATTATCTGGAGAGGATTATATGGATCGAGCAAATACAGGCTTACATGAGCGGCTAAAAAAAACCAAAGCAGTAGCTGAGCTGGGTAGGGGAATGGATGCTGGTTCACTGAACGAATATTCCCATCAGATTGCCCTTTATCTACTGCTTAAAATTTTTAAACGAGAGATAAATAATAACGATCAGCGCAGCCGAAGTGATTTAATCCAGATGACTGTCGAAATTTTAAAAGAAATGCAGCTGGAAATAAATTTAGAAGAAGTAGAAAGACTGGTAGATGGAGTTCTTTATTCAGGTGATCCCAGACAGCAGTCTTACTTTAATGTAAAAATATATGATGAAACTGCTGGTAGTTTTAAAAATTTTAAATACCGCTATTTAATTCCTGACAGAGAAGCTTCCAGCTGGCAGGAGGGTGGCAGCACAGTTTACAGGCTTTCTGAGATTTCACAGGAAATAATTTTTATTACCCGTGAGATTCTGCAGGAATTTGGTTTTGACTTAGAACAGTTCTATACTCTGCAGCTGATTAAAAACGGCAACTTTAAAGAAGCAAAAGGAAGTGTCAGCAATCTAATTGCAAGAGTACGCAATTTAATCAAGAAAGAAAAAGACTGGAGAGAAGATATTCTGCGCAATCCCGGCCTGATATTTTCTGCTTATAAAGAGCGCCGGAGAAGGACAGAATCTGAAGTCAGGGAACAGTTTAAAGAGGAAAAAAAAGTTTTTAGTGATATTTTTGTCTGGCGGGACAGATTGGACAGTTTTGAAAATGCTGATCAAAAAGAAGGAGAACTTCTATTTGAAGAGCTGGAGAGGGCAAGAGCACTTCATGATTATCTGGCTGAGCTTACAGTTTCTAATTTATCTTTAGAACTGCAGCTGAGGAGAGAAAACCCCGATATTTTCTGGCAGACTTCTCGTTTGAGTTTTAAAAAAGATTTCTGGCAGAATATGGTGCTTAAATCCGGACTGCCCAAGATCGACGATTTGGAAAAAATGCTGAATCCACTTTTTTCACCTGAGCAGGACTTTATCTTTCCTTTAGATTGGGCCTGGTCAGAACAGCAGCTTTACAGCTATCTGGAAGAAAGTGAAGGTGAAATAGAAACTGTGGAAATTGAATCAGCACCGGAGAGGGAAATCGACTGGGAGCTGGTGGTTCGGCTGTGGCAGGATGTTTTTGCTAAACTGCTTAAAGAGGGAGAATTTAAGCTGACTGAATTAAATAAGCTGAGTTCAGCTCAGCAAGAGAAGTGGCTCAGCCAGCAGATTAATTTAGAATTGTTTATGATGTTTATTATTACCGATATCAGGTTAAGGATTGTAGAAGAATATCCCGGTCTGGATGAACGGCTGCTTTTATTCAATAAATTAGTAAAAGCTGAGCCTGAACTGGCAGAACTGGAAGGCAGAAAAATATCAGCCAGGCTTACAGACAGCAGCAAAAAAGTTAATCTGCTTGATCAGTTTATTATCTCACCTTATAAAATTTATCTGGAGGAAGATTAAAATGGCATTTAACCAGGAAGAATTAGAAAATGGAGCTGCCCTATTTTTCAAATTATTAGAGGAACAGATTCTTTCAGTTTCTGATCCACTGGCAGAAAAGTACAGAAAAAACAGTGAAATACACAATATTGTTAATACCATGGCTGCTGAAGCAGGCTTAAGAGTTTTTTCGACAGCCAAAAATGTGCATCTGGTCTCAAAGGCTAGAGGCTCAAGTTTTGCCAATTCCTATACCCAGATGAAGCAGGAGTACTCCGGTTTAAAGCGAAAGCGCTATTTTTATCTGGCCAACATTATTATTTCCGTCTTTTTAGCTGAGGTTGATAAAGAGAGTCATGTCCGAATACGCTGGGAAGAAGAAGGAATTTCCTATCACAGGCTTTCTGATTTGGTAACTGCAACTTTGGAAAGCTGGCTGGATAGAAAAAAAGAAGACGAAAACTTTACTCAAAACTGGTCTATTGCAGTTGAGGAAATAGCAGAGCTGTGGCTGACAGAGTTCAGCGAATACAGATTGAACAAAGAAGAAAAGGTAGATGTGACGAGAACTAAAGGAAACCGCCTATCTTTTATTAACACAGCTTTAAAGCCGCTGAGTGAGCAGGGATTGATTATTGACCAGACTGATGAGCTGAGGCTGATACCCAAAGCAGAGTTATATGAGCGTCTGGACAATCTTTACCACAATCAGAAGAGATATAATAAATTTATGGAATTAATTTTAGAAAGCAGAAAAGATTTAAAGGAGGAAGAAGAACATGCCCAGACTGAGTAAAATTAGGATTACCGGCAATAAATATGACGGATTTCAGAAACAGCACCGCAATTCTATTTTTGATCTGGAGTCTGATCACACACTTTTTACTCTGCAGAACGGGAGTGGTAAAGGTGTAATGATGCAGCTTATTTCACAGCTGCTGCTTCCGGGAACTGCCTGGGGAAAAATGAATGGGAATAAGCTGGAGGGAATGTTTTACGACCGCTACCAGGTTTTTCAGCCCTATACCTTTCATGTAGTCCTGGAGTGGAGGCTTGACGGCAGTGATGACAAAAAACTTTTAACAGGCATCTGTGTCTCCGCCCATAAACAGCAGAGTACAGCTGACGAAGAAGGAAAAGTCGGCTTAAAATATTTTTTATATACCCACAAATACCAGGGCGAGAGCCGCTTTAGTTTGACTAATCTTCCTCTTTACACTAAAAGCAGTGATCAGGTTCTTCAATATGAAAGTCTGGAAGAATTTATTGATCAGAACAGGGCTGATTTTATCAAATATTCCAAAACAGCAGTTTCCAGCCTTAATTCAGAATATTATCAGTATTTAAGCAGCCACGGTATTTACCGATCTGAGTGGGAAATCATGAAAAATATCAACCGCAGTGAGGGGGGCCTGGAAAAATATTTTTCCCAGGCTAAGGATAATAAGGCACTTTTTGATCAGCTGATTATCCCGGCTGTCAGTGAGAGTATCAGCTATTATAATGACCCGGAGAAGAATTCGCTGCTCAATATTTTTGTGGATAATGTAAAGATTGCACGCAATTTGCCGGAACTCTTATCCAGAAGAGAAGATTTAAAAACCTTATCCCAGATGGCAGATCCCCTATTGAATAATGCTGAAGAAGGACTGCGGCTTAACGAAACAGGGGAAATGATCAGAGAGAGGGGAAATAATTATCTCAGAGGAATTGCAGATAGTAAAACTTTTTTAGAAAATGAACTGCGCCGCAGTCAGCGGGAAAAGGAGAAATCTGAAAGCAAAATTGAAGAACTTAATTTTGAGGCTGAGAATTTAAAGTATGTTAAAAAACTGCGTGATTTAAACAGTTTAAAATTAGAGCAGTCAAAAGCTGAAGCAGAACATCAGAAAATTAAGCAGCAGCTTGAGGAGATAGAAGCAGAAAAACTTCAGTTAATGCTGAATCAGAAATATCTCATTTTAGAAAATTTAAAATCAGAAACTGCCGCAAAAAGAGAAAAGATCAAATCTCTTAAAGCAGGATCAGAATTTAAAGATCTGGAAGCAGAAATTAAGCGTTTAAAAAAACAGACAGCAGATAAGAGCAGGGATTTAAACAGCAGAATTAAAAACTCAGCTGCTGCTTACTATTCCTATCAAAAATATCTTGAGCAGCAGATTAATAAACTGGAGAAACAGGAAGATAATATAGAGCAAAAAATAAGAAGTGAACAGCAGCTGAAATTAGAATATGAGCATCTTGAGAAAAATTTATGCAGGAAAAAAGAAGGGCTGGCCCGCTTTTTTAATCCACTGGAGCTGGAAACTCCGGACTATCTGCTGCAGAATGTGGAAGAAGATATAAATAATATAAATCTTAAGCTGGAAAAGCTGGAAGAAGATTTAAAAAAAGAACATGAGCAGACAGAAAAACTGAAGGATAAAAAACAGCAGAAGGCAGTTGAAGCTGCAGCTGAAACAGGCAGGATTGAAAATTTAAAAACAGAACTAAAAAAACAGAAACAGGCAGAAGATAAGATTTTTGCTCAGCTTATAAAAAGCTTAAATCTTAATAAATTTGAGGAATTTTACAGTAAGCAGTGGCTCCAGCAGCAGAAAAATGAGCTTTTAAAATTAATTAACGAAAAAAAAGAAAGCCTGCAGGAACTGAATGCAGATAAGTTTGAACTCCAGCTTGATTTAAACCTAAATGACAGAGAATACTGGGTGTCCAGTTTAGAACAAAAAAGACTCTATCAGAAAATCAAAGAACTTGATATCCGCGTCTATTATGGAAGTGAATTTCTATTTGAGCTGGCTGATGATCGGGGGAAATATTTAAATGACTATCCACTGCTTCCTTATGGGCTGGTGGTAGTTTATGAATCAGACTGGGAAAAAATTAAAGCTAATATTTCTTTAGATGAAATTTCTCATTTTGCAGTACCAATTTTTATCAATCACAGGCTGGACAGCAGTGGTTCTAAACTGTCTTTTAAACTGCTTACCGGTAAAGAAAAGACTTTTATTGAAGATAAAAATAATTTTGAACAGTGGTTGAGCGGACTTAAAAATAAAGAGGCTGAGGTTAGAGAAACAATTTCCATTCTGGAGAGAAAAATAAAAAACTTAAATCAGCTGAATTATCAGGCAGAAACCTTGCTGGCCGAAGAGTCAGCGGCTGCAATTAAGACCAAACTGGAAAAAGAAGAATATAAGCTGGAATCTCTACAGGGTGAGATGAAAAAATATGAGCAGAAAATTAAAAATTCAGCCGAAAAGATCCGGGTTCTTAATAAAGAATATCAAAAGAAAGAAAAAAAGCTAAATGAGCTTAAAGCAAATCAGGAAAAAGTTAAGGATTATCTTGAAGCTAAAAAAGAGCTGGAAAAGAAAGAAAACAGCTATCAGGAAGCACTGGCTGAAATTGAACACCTGGACAGAATGCTTAGTGAAAACAAATCTGAGCGGAACAAGAAGCAGAAAGAAGAACTCAGGCTGGAAAATGATTATCAGAACTGGCTTCAAAATTGGCAGGAATTGGCAGTCAGCTTAAATGAAATGATAAGTGATTACGGAGCTGAGTTTAAGGCTGAATATCGGAAAGAAGAGCTAAATATTTCTGCGCAAAAGCAGTATCCGGAACTATTTGAATTTCAGCAGCACAGAGTATATCAAAATTATGAGGAGATTAAATTACTGCAGAAAAAAGAAGCAGAAAAAGCAGCTGAGCTTAAGTATTTAGAAGAGGGACTGCAGAAAGTTTTAGCTGAGATCAATGAGCTGAAAGCTGAATTAAAGCAGCTGGCAGCTGACTGGGAAGAGAGAAATTATGATTTCAAAAATCAGAATTTGCTTAAATCTGCCCTGGAAGAGATAGAAGAACAGCTCAAAAAAACTGCTCAGGAAGCTCAGAGGATGAAGGAAAAAATTCTGGTCCGCAGTGGTCGGCTGGAAACACTGGAAAACGAGTTGGAAGAAAAGTCAGCTGAAATAAAAGAACGGTTTCAGCGTTCTGTTCAGAGCTGGGAAGAGGTTGACCTTAATATTAAAGAGTTAGAAATCAAAAAAGGGTTGAGTGAAAATAAAGAATATCTTTCAAAGTTAGAAGAGATGATTTTAAATTATAAAGAGAAACTGCAGATATATAATAATTTAATCAATAAGCTGGAATATTATCAGCTTGATGCAGCTAAAGGGGAACTCAATGTCGGAGTTAAGGAAGAACTTAAGGATTCACCGGCGGCAGTAATTGAGAGCTGGGAGAATGATTATAGAAATATTGAAAATAAGCTCAAAAATCTCAGAGAAAAGACTGAAGATAATTTTTATAAATTTAAAAATGATGTTAAAGATGTGGTGGAAAATAATACTTTAAAAAACAGCATTAATGAAAAACTGCTGCATAATTTTAGAGTAAGTGATTATCAGTATAACTTTGAGATGTTAAATTCATTTAAAGAATATATCAATAATGAGCTGAATACAATTGACCGCAACAAAAGGGAGGCAGAAGAAGCAAGACAGCAGTGGGCAGAGCGCTCGGCAATCCAAGTAATGCGGCTTGTAACTTCAATGAAAGAAATGATCAGCAATATGGTATATCACAACAGGAGGGGATTTGCTTTTCCCTTAGTTAAACTGCGCCGGGATGATCTGCTGCCTGATAATGAAGATGAGGTTACAGCTGAACTTAAGGAATATTTTTTAGAGCTGATCAACAAATTTAACCGGGAGGAGATTGATGTTGAACAGCTGCCTGATTATAAGCTGAAGGAATACTGTGGAGATACAGCTCTATTTTCCAGAGCTCTGCGGGGACGATATCCAGTACTTCAGGTCTATAAGATGACGGAAAAGAATGAGTTTCTTCATGCCCGTCCTCAGGATTATTTTTATTCTGACTGGGAATCCGTTATTCAGGGCAAGGGTAATGGACCTGAAGGAAGTGGTGGTCAGTCCCTTTCTATAAATGCTTTTATGATGATGATGCTTTTAAATTACAAAAAACAGCGCTTTGATAAATCAAATCCCTGGACAGTGCTTTTTCTGGATAATCCCTTTGGTAAGGCTTCGGCAGCTCATGTGCTGGATCCGATTTTCAAAATTGCTGATAAGCTTAATTTTCAGCTGATAACATTTGCTGCTCCCGAGATTATCAAAACTGAAATTAGTGAGCGCTTTCCGGTTTTTTGGGCCTTAGAGATTGGGGATACTGAGCGTAATCAGGGAGTTGTACAGGGACAGGTGATTTATGGTGAAAGACGAGCAAAAGTGGATTAGACTTTTCGAAAAATATAAAAGGGAAGTGCTGGACGGCAGGCTCCGCTTTCAGCTGGCTGATTTAGAAAATTTTATTAAAACCAGACTGGGCGGAGCATCTCCCTATCAGGCAGCCGGTGGCTACCAGACTTTCTTTAAGCTGTTAAAAAAGCTGGAAGCAGAAAATAAAATAAAAACAATTAAAAGTTCTGATTTTAATCAGCGCCAGCCACAGCTTAAAAAACGCTGGACTCTGGTCAGAGAAGAGCCGAAGGGCTGGTCAGATAAAGATATTCTAAAGCTCTCCCGCCAGCTTGACCTCGGCTATTATCTAAAAAGACCGGCTGAGCAGACAGGGGAGCTAAAGCAGAAGCTTTTTAAGCTGGTGGAATTTTTAAATAGTAAATCTAAACGGGAATGGGCCAGCCGCGAGGAACGCTCTCTGGAAATATTTGCAGATGAGAAATATTTAAGTCGAGCTGAGGGAAAGAAGCTTCTCAGCAATTTAAATTTGAGTCTGGCTGACTTAAAGGCCCAGCAGTACAATCACCTTTTTGTTTACTGGACAGTGGATCCAACTCAAATCAGTAATATTTTAATTATGGAAAACCATTCAGCCTTTATCGGTGCCAAAAAGGCTCTGGCTGCTGGGATTGATATTTTTGCTCGAGGTTTTGATACTGTTATTTATGGTCAGGGGAAAAAGATTATCAGAAGTTTTTCTTTTCTGGAAGAACTGCTGGGAGTTAGTCTGCGAAATAATAAGCGGCAGGAAGTGCTGAACAGTATAAATATTTACTATGCTGGTGATTTTGATCCAGAAGGTCTGGCAATTTATACTTCTCTGAAAGATAAATATCCTGAGTTTGAAATTAAATTACTGGGTGAGTATTATCAGCTGCTATTAGATGAAACAGATAATTTTTACCCATCTCAAAAGCGGCAGCATAAAAAGCAGAAAGTTTTAGAAGAGGTGCTGGCTGAATTTAAAGAGCAGGGATTTGCTAATATGGCTGCAGAGCTGCGGCAGGCCTGGGAAAATGATTTGCGTCTGCCCCAGGAACTTGTAACACTGGAAGTTTATCAAAAATATTTTGTTTAGCCGTTCCTTTTGGGAGCGGTTTTTAATTATTATAAATAGATAATAATGGAAAAATTACTTAAAATTTCATGTGAGAGGTGGTATACTAAAGATGTAAAAGCAATATTTTGCTGAAAGGTAGGTTAAAATGAATAAAGTTGAGCCAATTCGAGATAAAGAAAAAATTGAAGAAATTAAAAAATTATTGCTGAAAAAAAGTTATAGAAACTATATTCTCTTTGTTTTAGGTATTAACACCGGACTTAGAATAGGAGATCTGCTTAAAATCAAGGTTAAAGATGTACGTAATAAAAGTCATATTGTCATTAAAGAAGAGAAGACTTCTAAAAATAAGAGATTTTTAATTAATTCAAATTTGCGGTGTGAGTTGGATAAATATATCAAAGATATGGAAGATCATGAGTATTTATTTCAGAGCCGGATTGGTACCAATAAACCCCTAACAAGATTTCAGGCATACAGAATTATGAGTAGTGCTGGGAAAGAAGTTGGACTTGACAGGATTGCCTGTCATTCCCTAAGAAAGACTTTTGGCTACCACCATTATAAACAGCATAAAGATGTAGCACTGCTGCAGAAACTATTTAACCATTCTTCACCCAGAATAACTTTAGACTATATCGGTATAACTCAGGATATAATTGATGAATCAATAGAGGATTTTTCTCTTTAGACATTAGAATAGATCGAAAATTGATTATTCTGCAGATTGAATTTATAAAATACAGTATAAGTGATATAATATAGAAAAAGAAAATTAGGAGTTTCCCAAAAATTTATTTTCAAGCTGCAAAAAGGGGGCTTTAGTCATCAATGAAATTTTTAGATTTATCTAAAACTCAATTCGGGTGTGAAATAGGGCACACTAATCAATGAGTCCTCCTGACTCATGATTAGCTCACTCCATCCTGTAGTTCAACCCTATTTCTTCCTTCATTTCGTTAAGATTCATTGACTAAAAATTTCAATATTCCTGCATCTCCCCTTTTTGCAGCAGTATATAAAAAATGGGGAAAGTCAGAAAGAAAATAAGTTGACAGAAGAAAGTACATTTTAAAGAAGGTGAGACATATGCAGTCTGGTGGTAAAATGTTAAATAGAGAAGAAATAGAAAAGAAAGTGGTAGAATATTTTTCTAAATATACTGAGGTTTCAGCTGTTTATATTTTTGGCTCTTTTAATATGGATAGATTTAATGATAATAGTGATTTAGATCTGGCTTTAATATATTTTGAGGCAGCTGATAAGTTTGAAAAATTCAATTTAAAATTAGAATTTATGGCTGGGCTGGAGAAACTGCTTGGAAGAAATATCGACATTGTGGATTTTGTTAGTGCTGATCTTAAGTTAAAACATAAGATTTTGGATGGTAAGTTGATTTACTGTACTGATCAGAGCAGAAGAGTAAAGCTGGAGAAAAAAGCTATTTTAAATTATATAGATATGAAGAGATTTTATGATATTTATGAAAAAAAATTAGGGAAGGGGTTTTAACTGTGGTAGATGTAGAAATAGTTAAAGAGAAATTAATACATTTAGAAGAATATATAAATGATTTGGATGAATATAGAGATCTAGAATTCAAAAAGCTGGCTGCAGACAAAATACTATTTCGATACTTAGAAAGGACTCTGCATCTGGCTGTAGAAGCTGTACTCGATATTGGGAGTCATATTATAAGTGATGAGCGGCTGGGTAACCCTAAATTTAACAGTGAAATTATTGAGATACTGGCGGATAATAATATAATAAAAGAAAATGCTGACGATTATATTAGAATGGCAAAGTTTCGAAATATTATTGTTCATGATTATGCAGAAATTGATCCAGAGATTCTGTTGAGAATTATTAAAGAAAATATTTCTGATCTTAAAGCTATATTTAAATGGTACAGAGATTATATTTCTTAGATGTTTAATTAATGTTGATTAGATTAAAAAAATATAGCTATTTATGCTGAAGCATTTTGGGATTTATTGACTTTTCACATTATTTATGCAGGAAATAATTTCAATAAAAAAAGAGCAGAATAATCTGCTCTTAATTTAAGTATCCTTTCAGGAATAATAGTATCTACTTTTTGTTTCATAATATCCACATCATAGTCTACAATTTCTAAAATATACCTTAGTCCTACAGAAAAATATT
>NZ_QPJN01000006.1:0-46604 GCF_003338615.1 Halanaerobium sp. DL-01 | reverse complement strand
GTATCCTTTCAGGAATAATAGTATCTACTTTTTGTTTCATAATATCCACATCATAGTCTACAATTTCTAAAATATACCTTAGTCCTACAGAAAAATATTCTAAAACAGTTTCTGTGTTATAGATTTTATCGACAGAAAACCAGATGGGCTTGTCCTCTGGAGAATGCCGATATCTTTTAATGCAATTAAATATTTCTTAAAAAATATAATATCCTCCCAATTTTCTATAAAACTACTTTTTTCTATTTACATATATAATCTACTATGATATGATATATATGTAAGGAGGGGTAACTAATGAAAAATGTTCAAATTAATATTTCTATTCCCGAGAATTGGAAAGACGAACTTGAAAATTTAGCAAGAATATACTCTGTTGAAGAAGAATCTACATTGACTTATTTAGACCTAATGCGTAGAGCTATACAAGAAAAATATGAGTTAGATAGCGATGAGTAACGATTACAAAAGTTTAAGTCATTGTAGATACTTAGTACAATATCATCTTGTATGGTGTCCTAAATTTAGATTTGAAGTCATAAAAGGAGATATAGAACAATCATTAAAAAATATTCTTGCTAAGGTATGCAATAAATATCAATATGAAATTTTAGAATTAGAAGTAATGCCAGACCATATACACATTTTTCTATCAGCCAAACCAACAGCAGCACCTACTGACATAGTTAGAACTTTAAAAAGCATTTCTGCAATAAAGCTATTTAAAGAATATCCAAAACTAAAGAAATTCTATGCTCGTTGTGGTTCGCTTTGGAGTAAAGGCTACTTTGTAAGCACAATAGGAAATGTAAGCTCTCATACTATTAAGAGATACATTCAAAATCAAAAATCTAATTAGGAGGTGGAATTATGCAGACTAAAATTGTTGATAAAGCATATAGTTTTAGAATTATACCCAATAAAGAGCAAGAAGAATTAATTAATAAAAATATAGGTTGTGTTCGGTTTGTGTTTAACCACTTCCTAGCTCAATCTAAAGACGATAAATACTTATCATATTCTAAATTTGCTGCACAATTACCTAAACTAAAGCAAAAATATAATTGGTTAAGAGAAGTTGATAGCATTTCTTTACAACAATCTCTAAAAGATTTAGATAAAGCATTTAAGCGTTTCTTTAAAGGTTTAGCTGGGTTTCCTAAATTCAAGTCTAAAAAGAATAACAAACAATCTTATAGAACTCAATATTTCAAGCGTTCTAATGGAACTGAAAGCATTGAGATAAAAAATAATAAGATTAAGCTACCCAAACTTGGTTGGGTGAAATTTAGAAAATCTAGAGAAGTTACAGGTAAAATTAAAAATGTAACTATTAGAAAATCAAAAGCTCAGAAATACTATATTTCTATATGTGTTCAAGAAGAAATAAAAGAATTACCTCAAAAAAATAAAGCTATTGGTATAGATTTAGGTTTAAAAAATTTTTTAATTACTTCTAATGGTGAAGTAGTTTCTAATCCTAGAACTCTGTCCAAATATGAAAAAAGGATTGCTAGATTAAATAAAAGACTTGCTAAAAAAGAAGAAGGCTCAAATAATTGGTATAAAGTAAAGAATAAATTAGCTAGAGTACACGAAAAAATAGCTAATATTAGAAAAGACTTCTTACATAAACTTTCGACTAAATTAATCCGTGAAAACCAAACAATAGTAGTTGAAAGTTTAAAAGTTAAGAATATGCTTAAAAATTCTAATTTCACTAAAACCTTTAATTTGAATTACGCAAGGAAGGTTTTAGTATGACCGTATTCGATTTGGCCCAGCTAAATCAATATCTGATGTTAGCTGGAGTAAATTTGTTGAATATATAGAATATAAAGCAGAATGGTATGGGAGAGATTTAATCAAAATTGATACATTCTTCCCTTCAAGTCAACTTTGTAGTGAATGTGGATATCAAAATAAAGAGGTTAAAGATTTAAGTATTCGTGAATGGGAATGTCCGAAGTGTCATTCAATTCACGATAGAGATATAAATGCTAGTAAGAACATATTGCAGCAGGGTTTAGAGCTGCAGTTAGCTAGTAGATAGATTTCATACCGTAGGGCGTACGGAAATTTAAGCCTTTGGAAAAGTAGAGAACCAAAAGCTCTGCTTTTGAGTGAATCACTTTGTTTTTTTGCTCAGAACTTGTAAGACCAGTTCACACTTAATCTTGTGACGCACTCAATGTGCTAACGCAAATCTATCTATCTGCTACAAAAGAAAGATTTGTGAGATTAACTGTAAAAAGGCTAGGTTCTATGAATAAGGAATCCTCGTGGGCTTGCCCCGAGGAGCGTCAATTAATTCATATTATACCTTCTATCACCGTGGTAAATCAAGAGTGGAAGTATTAGCGGTAATTTTTCTGAATTATTTTGCTTTAAATGTTGATCCCAGATTTCTGTCATATATTTTAGAATAAAAATTACAAATTGATTATTCTGCGGATTGAATTTATAAAATACAGCATAAGTGATATAATTTAGAGGAAGGAGGTTAATTATGGATAAAGTAATAAGAAAAATTGACTGCAAATTGAAAAAGAAAATAGAAATGTTTTTAGAGAAAAAAAAGAATGTTAAGGCAGCTTTTTTATTTGGATCATATGGGACCAAATATGAAAGAGAAAATAGCGATTTAGATTTAGCCGTCCTTTTTGAAGATTCTCCAAATACATCAGAACAATTGGAGTTGGCTGGAGAAATTGAGCTAGAAATACAAAATTATGAAATTGATTTAATTAATTTAAATAATGTTAACATGGCTTTTAAGCATGAAATAATTACAAAAGGAGAAAAAATATATAGTAGAGACCAAATTGAAACAGCAGATTTTGTAGAATATGTTTTAAAGTTTGGTCCTGATGCTAGAATATATAAATATAAAATTCAAAAAGATTATATTGAAGGTTTAAAGGAGGAACATAATGACTCTTGATTATAATCGATTAACAGAAAAAAAGAGCAGAATAATCTGCTCTTAATTTAAGTATCCTTCCAGGTCTTTAAGTGATTCAATATTAAGGATATTGTTTCTAATAGTTTTTAATGTTTCTAATTGAGAATTATTAAGTTTTTTCTCCAGGACAGAAGGGAAGTCCTCAATATTAAGTTTTTGAGCTGTTAATCCTATGATAGTTTCTATAAGTTCTTCTTTTTTACCTTTTTCTATACCTTCTTCACGCAATTTGTTTGCAGTAGACATGAATGCCTCACTCCTTTCAGGAATAATAGTATCTACTTTTTGTTTCATAATATCCACATCATAGTCTACAATTTCTAAAATATACCTTAGTCCTACAGAAAAATATTCTTTTAATTTTTTGTCTACAAATGAGTCTTTAGAAATCTCTAAATGAGAACTATCCATTATTTCTAAAAGTTCTTTAGGAAGATAGCTTTTGATAAAACTTTCTGCCACTTCTTTTTTGCTGAACATTTCTTTAAAAAACTTATCATGTGGAGAAATCATTAAATCAACTCCTTTTATGTAGGATTTATTATTTAAAACAAACATATGTTCTATTATTATAATATCATATTATAAACATATGTTCAAGAAAATCCGCTGATAAAATTAAAAATATTTCTTTGTTGATTTTTACTGTAAAGTATATTACAATTAAAGATGTTAAGGAATTGAACAAGTTAAGGGAGCTGCAATGGAAAAAAATATAACAGATATTTTAAACGTGTTAGATGATAGAGATAATCCCTCACAGAGAGAGATAGCAAAAGAAACTGGAATTTCTTTAGGTCTGGTCAATACTTTAATTAAAAAATGTGCTAAAAAAGGTCTGGTTAAGATTGAAAGACTCAATGCTAGAAATATTAAATATATATTGACTCCAGCTGGTATCAAAGAAAAAACTGAAAAAACCTTAAATTATATAAAAAAATCATACAGGGCTGTAAAGGAAATTGAAGCCAGGGTTTTAAAGCTGGTTGAAGAGAACAAGAAGGAAGAGAAAAACATTTATCTTTATGAGGCTAATAGAGAAGAAAGTGAAATACTTGATCTGATTGAGACGATTTTTAAAGGCAATAATATTGATTATGAGGTTATTTATGATCCCAAAGAATTGGGTTCTTTAAACAGTGAGGAAGATATTTTATACCACTGGGATCTGGAAACAGATTTTTCTGGGTTAAATGAAGTTAATATATTTAGATACTGATGTAATTTTATGGAAATGACATCGGATGTCATAAAATATATTTCGACAAAATCCAAGTATGATATCAATTGAATTCTTTATATAAGTAAAATAAAGGATGTGGATGCAAAAAAATTTAGCAGTAGATTGATTAAATTTAAGCAAAATTAAATACTGAAATATAACAAACTATTTAATATGTGACAGCGGATGTCATATATTATTTATTTAACAAGTTCATTTTTTATGAAAAACTATTTTTTTATTATTGATGACCGACCTCAACAAAGTGGACACTGTGTTGAATTGGTTAAGAGAAATGAAAATATAGATATAGAGTATAAGAGTTTTTTGTATATGAACTTAAGGGATTGAGTTTATATGTAAAAGACTATTTTTTTATTTGATTTATCGGAATATATAAAATTTAACAATTCATAAAGATTAGTGGTGATTATTAATTAATGAGCCAAAACAAAGATTTATGGAGAGGAACTGCTGTATATACTTTTTCAAACTTGTTTGTTAAAACAGGTTACATACTTTTTTTACCTATATTAACGAGGTTATTAACTCCAGAACAATATGGAGTTGTTGAATTATTAAGACCTATAAAACATATATTAACTGTTGTGTTAGTTTTTGGATTATATGTTCCCCAAAGTAGGGATTTTAATTTCTTAAAAAATGATGAAAAAGAATTAGGTAGTTATTTATTT
Source organism: Halanaerobium sp. DL-01 (assembly GCF_003338615.1). NCBI lineage: Bacteria > Bacillati > Bacillota > Clostridia > Halanaerobiales > Halanaerobiaceae > Halanaerobium > Halanaerobium sp. DL-01. The sequence continues at coordinate 41,722 of NZ_QPJN01000006.1, read as the reverse complement.
TCTTTAAATATATTTTTGATTATTACTGGTTTTATTTTTTATTTAATTTTGAATTCTGATTTTGCATTAAAGTATTGGGATAAAATTTTTGATTTATCTAAAGTGGGGATTGCTAATCTTAGGATAGCAATATTATTAGGAGTTTTAAGTAGCCTTAATTTAATGGCTAACCGTTATTTTCAAATTAAAAAAATTTATAAAAGAGTTGCTATATCAAGTGTTATCAGTTTTATTTTGAATGTTATTGTATCTTATATATTAATTAAATTTTTTCTACAAGGAGTATATGGAAGAATTATTGGAATATTGGTTGGTACTTTGTTTGTATTTGGATATCAGTATACACAATATATGTCTGACTTTAAAATTAAATTTAATTTTAGCTATTTAAAAAATTCTTTACTTTTAGGATCGCCTATGATTTTAACAGGAGTTATGGGGAATATTATTAATTATAGTGATCGATTAGTTTTAGGTAAATTCATTGATTTAGAAATAGTAGGCATTTATTCTTTGGCATATACTGGAGGGATGGTTCTTACTGTATTTATTAATTCATATATTAATAGTTGGACCCCAAATTTTTATGAGTTGATTAAAGAAGATAAAGATAATATTAATCTACGTACTAACTTAGAAAACTTTATTGCAATTTTGATTATTATTTCTTTGATTGGACAATTATTTAGCAAAGAAATAATTTATTATATTTTACCTAATAGCTATTTAGATACGGTTAATTTTTTACCATATATAATTTCAGCAATGATAATTCAAGGTTTTTACCATTATTTAGTATTGTTTTTGCATTATTATAAAGATAGCAGATATACGCCAATGACTACATTTTTAACAGGAGTTATAAATCTATCAATTAATATTATATTTATTCCAATATATGGTCCAATGGTAGCTGTATGGAGTACTATAATAGCATTTGTGATAAATGTTTTAATTTATTTTTTAATTATTAAATTTAAGTACAATATTAATTTTAATTATTTAAAATTGATATTTTTATATTTATTAACTTTGAATCCTATAGTTATAAGATTATTTAAATCAGAGATTTCTGTTCATAATTTTATGTTCAAAATAGCATATTTTCTGATAGTCATATTAATTTTAAATTATTTATTTGATAATATTATAAAAAAAATAAAGAATACAATATATTAATTTTTTTTGGGAGCTGATATAAAATGAATAAACTTAAGTTTGCTTTAGTTGGGTGTGGAAGAATAGCCAAAAAACATACAGAAGCTTTAAATGAAATTGAAGACGCAGAACTAGTAACTGTATGTGATCTTAAAGAAGATAAGGCAAAAAAGTATGGAGAAAAATATAATATTCCATATTATACAAGTTATGATGAAATGTTACAGAATGAAGATGTAGATATAGTAAATATTTTAACTCCAAGCGGTTTACATGCTGAACATACAATAGACATAGTTAGTAAATATCAGAAAAATGTAATAGTAGAAAAACCTATGGCTTTAAAGTTAGATGATGCAGATGAAATGATAAGAGTTTGTGATGAAAATGGGACAAGGTTATTTGTAGTAAAACAGAACAGATATAACTTACCAGTAATGAAATTAAGAGAAGCAGTAGAAGAAGGTCGCTTTGGTAAAATGGTTATGGGTACTGTTAGAGTCAGATGGTCCAGGCATCAGCATTATTATGATATGGATGATTGGAGAGGAACCTGGGCTATGGATGGTGGTGCTTTAACTAACCAGGCATCTCACCATATTGATCTTTTAGAATGGATGATGGGGCAGCCTGTTGAGGTATCAGCTCAAACAGCAACTAGATTAGTAGATATTGAAGTTGAAGACACAGGTGCTGTAATCATTAAATTTGCAAATGGTTCTATTGGGATAATAGAAGCTACAACTGCTACTCGTCCAAGTGATCTAGAGGGCTCATTATCAGTTATGGGAGAAAAAGGGGCAGTAGTGATTGGTGGTTATGCAGTCAATGAAATGGAAACGTGGCAGTTTGAAGATGAAAGAGAAAGTGATAAAACTGTCATGGAAGAATATAAAGAGAACCCGCCGAATGTATATGGCTTCGGTCATAAAAGATATATTGCTGATGTTATTGATGCTGTTAAAAATGATAAAAAAGCACTAGTCGATGGTCTAGAAGGCCGAAAGTCTCTAGAACTTATTAATGCTATCTATGAAGCATCTGAAACTGGCAAAACCGTAAAATTGAGGTTTGAACCCAAAATGAGCAAACTGGGAATGAGGGAATAATAAAAAATGAAAAAAATAATTTTTATGGGTAATAAACCAATTGGTTATAAGTGTCTCAATATTTTAATTGAGAATAGTAATATTGAAATATTGGGCGTTTTAACTAAGAAGTTAAGTCAAGATGTTTGGTGGGATAGTAAATATAGAGTTGCGAAATTATCAAAAGAAAACAATATTCCTATATTAAATTTAGATGAATTACAAAATATGGATTTTGATTTTATTTTTTCAGTTCAGTACCATAAAATTTTAAAGAGAGAAATTTTAGTTTTACCTAAGCATGAGTCTATTAATTTGCATATGGCTCCGTTACCTGATTATAGAGGTTGTAACCAGTTTACCTTTGCAATTATTAACCAAGAAAAAGATTTTGGCACTACTCTTCATATTATGGATGAAGGAGTGGATTCAGGAGATATTTTATATGAAAAAAGATTTGAAATTGATTCCAATATAGTAGTTGGAGACTTATATAAATTAACAGAAAAGAAGTCAGTTGAACTATTTGAAGAAAATATAGAAAATATAATTAATCTAGATTATAAACCGATTCCACAAGATAAACTAATAGAATCTAGGTCATTGCATTATTATGAAAGAAAAGATATTTATGATATAAAAGAATTAGACTTATCATGGTCAAAAGAAAAAATATATAGATATGTTAGAGCGTTAGATTTTCCACCTTTTGAGCCACCCTATATAAAATTTAACAAGAAAAAAATATTTTTAACATTAGATTGGGAGTGATTTTGTGTCTGTACCTTTTATGGAATTATCTGATTCATATGATTTAATTTATGAAGAAGTGATGGAAAAAATAAAAAAACTAATAGACGATACGAGATTTGTTGGTGGAGAAGAAATAACAAAGTTTGAAGAAGAATTTGCAGTTTATTGTAATGTCAAAAACGCAGTTAGTTGCGGTAATGGTACTGATGCTATAATGATAGCCTTAAAAGCTTTAGGTATTGGGTCAAAAGATACGGTTATAACAGTCCCTCATACTTTTATTGCAACAGCTGAGGCAGTAACAGCTGTTGGGGCAGAAGTTGATTTTGTGGATATTGATGAAAAAACTTATACTATGTCTCCAGAGAAATTAGAGGAATACATACAAAAAAATAAAGATAATAAAAACATTAAAGCTATTATTCCTGTTCATTTATATGGGCAAATGGCAGATATGCCAGAACTAATGAAGATTGCAGATAAACATAATCTTAAAGTGATCGAAGATTCTGCTCAGGCACATGGAGCACAAATAAATGATAAAGGTCCGGGAGAATACGGAGATTTTGCAACTTTTTCATTTTATCCAGGTAAAAATTTAGGTGCTTTTGGTGATGCAGGAGCTCTTGTGACAAATAATGATGAGCTTGCTAGAAAAGCAAAAATGTTGAGTAATCACGGCCGATATAATGAAAAATATACTCATCAAATAGAAGGTTATAATAGCAGAATGGATTCTATTCAGGCTGCTGTTTTAAGAATAAAACTTAAGTATCTTGATCAATGGACAGATATGAGAATTAAAAATGCTGAAAAATATGATGAATTACTAAAAGATGAAGATATTATTACTCCATTTGTTAGAGATAATTCTAAACATGTGTATCATTTATATATTGTAAGAGTTAATAATAGAGATGAATTAAAGAATGATTTAGAAAGTAATAATATTTCAGTTGGGATTCATTACCCAATACCACTACACTTGCAGCCTGCATATAATTATTTAAATTATGAAAGAGGAGATTTTCCAGTAAGTGAAACACTAAGCGAAGAGATACTTTCATTACCGATGTGGCCAGAAATAAATGATAATGCTATTATAAGTGTTGGTGAAAAAATAAATGAATTATAAATTTGTTAAAATATCTAGTTATTATGATAGTTATTTGGAATATTTCTATAAGAATAACAATAATATTCCATCTAATTATACTGATCACTTGAATAAGATTTTCCAAGATTGTTTTAGTTATGGTAATACATTTTCTAAACATTTACATAAAAAAGGAAATAAAACACATGAAATCATTTATAATGACGAGAGGCTACAAAAAAAATGGGCTGACGAGAATAATTTTTCATATAATAAATTCAGTTGGAAAAAAGATATTTTAATTGAACAATTAAGAAAAATAAATCCTGAAATAATTTTTTGGAATATGTATGTAAGTAAAGAACTTCTTAAAAATATAAAAGAAAATTTACCTAATATAAAAATTAATTTTACTCAGGTTGGAGTTAAAATAAATAATTATAATAGATTAGAAGAGTTTGACTTTGTGTTGAGCTGTCTTAAATCCCAGGTTTATGAATTAGGTAATAAAGGAGTTAATTCTTATTATTTAAGACATGGGTTTAATAAAAGTGTTTTGAATAAAATTAACACTTCTGAAATAAATAAATATAATTTATCTTTTGTAGGATCAATTTTCAGTGGCGAAGGTTATCATTATAATCGAGCTGAATATATAAAATATTTGATGAAGAATATAAATGATTTTATTATAAAAACAACCTTTGATAACCCATCTATGACCGAATATTTAGAGGTTTTTTTAAGACAGGTTATAGGGAAATCTTTGGTTTTTATTAAAAGAATAGGTGTTAATGACGAGTTGTTTCCTTACATATTCAAATATAAAAACATAGATCGATTATTAAATAAAAAGAAATTAATAAGGTTTCCAAAAAGCCTTCAAGATAAATTTGAAAGTCCTGTTTTTGGGATAGATATGTTTCAATTATTGAGTGATTCTAAGATTTCATTTAATAAACATATTGATTTTACAAATGATGAAGAGGCGGCAAATATGAGAATGTTTGAAACTACAGGGGTTGGTACATGTCTTATAACTGATTGGAAGAAAAACATTGAAGATTTTTTTCAACCAGACTATGAAATTGTAACTTATAAAAATAAGGAAGATGCATTAGAAAAAATAAAGTATTTATTAAACAATCCAAAAGAATGTCAAAAAATAGCAAAAAAAGGTCAAATTAAAACCTTGAAAGAACACACCCTGGAACACAGGATTCATGAAGTTAATGAAATTATTCTTAATCACTTAGATAATTGATTTATTATTTTGTGGGAAGAAAGTAGGATATATTCAGTGAATTTATATGATTTGAAACTTAATAGATATAAAATGTTTTTAATTTCTCTTCTTTTTGTTTATAAAATATGTCTAGATATTATTTACGTACAATGGCTAAATCCTATTTATGGATATATTGGTTTTGTGTTAAATATATCAATATATAAAATCATTATTTCTTATTTATTAACTATTTTGTTAATAATAATTATTCCAAAACATGAAAAGAAAATCTCTTATATAGTTTTACAAATTCATCTTATTATAATGATTTTACCAACTTTAACTTTATATTCATTAGGTGGATTTTCTGCTAAATTTTTATTTATGATTATTTTTTGTTTTATTTTGCAAATTTTTTTAATTAGAATTCTACCAACAATAAAACTTATTAAAATAAAAAAAATGAAATACTTCATATTTATATTTTTATTTTTTACTACTGTTTTTGTTTATTATTATCTATTAAAAACATTTAATATTCATTGGAATGCCATTAATCTTTCTGTTATATATAAAATAAGAGCTAATCAAAATATTTCAAATGGAATAATGAAATATCTAATTACTTGGCAATATAGGATGATTAATCCAATTATTATAGTTTTATCATATTATAGTAAAAGAAGAAAAATCACTACTTTCACTATTATAATGCAATTGTTGTTATATTTAATTATACCTCATAAGGAAATTTTTCTTTCAGCAGGATTAATTTTAATGGTGATTTTTGTTAATAAGTATAAATATAATTTCATTTCTTTTTTTACAGCTTTTATAACTTTAGGTAGTTTTTTATTTTCTATTATATATGATTTATTTAATATTAGTAGTTTGGTTTCAATTTTGCCAATGAGATTTCTTTATATTCCTGCGTTAGTAAAATTTCAACATTATGAATTTTTTTCTTCTAACCCTAAACTTTTATACTCCGAAGGGCGTATTGGTGATATTTTCAATTTAACTTATCCTTATTCTATGCCATCGGGGTTTGTGGTTACGCAAGGAGTAAATAATGCCAACACTGGTTATTTAGCATATGGATTTGATAATTTTGGATTTTTAGGTATGATTTTAATTTCGATTTTTTTTTGTTTTTGTAATGATTTTGTTAGATTCTCTAAGTAAAAATCAGAATAAAAAAATAATTTTAGCATTATCAGTATATCCAATTATAATGTTGAATGACAACGATATACTAACTATTTTGCTAAGCGGGGGCTTTTTCATCTTACTAATGACTTTGTTTTCTTCAGATATTAAGTCTTTGAATAAAAAATGATTTTGACTAATAAAAACAATAAAATTTTTAGGTAGGTGACAAATGTTTTGAAAAAAACTAAAAAGCTAAGAAAAGAAATACTCGAAAAAGTAAAAGAATTGCATAGAGAAGAACAAAAAGAAGAAAGCTTTGAACTGGGTAAAGATACTATACCCTTTGCAGCTAGAGTTTTTGATGAAAAAGAAAAAGTATCTTTAGTTGATTCCAGTCTTGATTTCTGGCTAACAACTGGTAGATATGCTGAAGAATTTGAAGCAGAATTTGCAGATTTTATGGATCAGAGATACTGTTCTCTGGTTAATTCTGGTTCTTCTGCTAATTTAGTTGCTTTATCAGCTTTAACTTCAGATAAATTAGAGGACCGAAAATTAAAAGCTGGTGATGAAGTAATTACTGTTGCTGCAGGTTTCCCAACAACAGTTAATCCAATTGTTCAAAATAATCTTGTGCCTGTCTTTGTAGATGTAGAACTTGGCACCTATAATATAAAGGTTTCAGAATTAGAAAAAGCACTGTCGGATAAAACCAAAGCTATTATGCTTGCTCATACTCTGGGTAATCCATTCAATTTAGAAGCTGTAACTGAATTTGCTGAAGAACATGACTTATACTTAATTGAAGATTGCTGTGATGCCGTTGGAACTACTTATGATGGTGAAATGGTCGGAACTTTTGGAGATTTTGCTACTGTTAGTTTTTATCCTGCTCATCACATGACAATGGGAGAAGGTGGAGCAGTATTAACTAATAATCCGGTATATAAAAAGCTGGCTGTTTCTTTTAGAGACTGGGGTCGAGACTGCTACTGTGAACCAGGTGCGAATAATACCTGCGGACGCAGATTTTCTATGCAGTTTGGAGATCTTCCCTATGGCTATGATCATAAATATGTTTACAGTCATGTTGGCTATAACTTAAAAGTTACTGATATGCAGGCAGCAGTTGGAGTAGAACAGTTGAAAAAGTTACCAGATTTTATAGAGGCAAGAAAAGAAAACTTCGAAAAGTTATATAAAGGTATTAAAGAATTTGAAGAATATTTAATTTTACCTGAGGCAGAAGAAAATTCTGATCCTTCCTGGTTTGCTTTTCCATTATCAGTTAAAGAAAATGATGAATTCACTAAAAATGAACTTGTTAATTACTTAGAGAAACACAAGGTAATGACCAGACAATTATTTGCTGGTAACTTAACCAGACAGCCTGCCTATCAGAATGTTGAATACAGAGTTGTTGGAGATCTTGCCAATACTGATTATATAATGAACAATACTTTCTTTATTGGAGTTTATCCAGGACTTGATGACCAGAAGATTGAATATATTATTCAGCAGTTTGCTGATTTTTTTTATGAAAGGATATAAAAAATGGCAGTTGTAACACAGGCAGAGATCCTGTCTGTAATTGAACACACAGCAGAAATTAGAGAATATATCTTAAAACCTGATAAATATAGAAGGTTTGAAGCGGGAATGTTTTTGCAGCTGTCTTTAGAAGAAGTTGATTCTTCTGATTACTGGCCTGAATCGAGAACATTTAGCTTAGCTTCTTATTATAATAAAGAAAAAGTAATTAGACTGGTAATAAAAAAAGCTGGGAGATATACTACAAGAATTTTTAATGAAGTTGAAAAAGGTAGTGAAGTTACAATTAAATATGCTTATGGAGATTTCATTTTACCAGTCTTTGATCAAAAAAATGATATTATCTGTCTGGCAGGTGGAACTGGAATCACTCCATTTTTTAGTTTTGTAGAGGCTCTGGAAGAACAGAATGAGCTAGAACGTTTAAAACTTCTTTATTCGGCAAAAAAATATGAAGATTTTATAAGACTTGACTACTTAAAAGAGAAATTAAATGATGATCAACTATTATTATTTACAACTCAAGAAGAAAATAAAGAAACTATAAATAGAAGAATAACCAAAGAAGATGTAATAAATGCAGCTTCCAATTATCAGGAGGCTCATTACTATATATGTGGTACAACTGAGTTTAATTTAGATTTCAAAGAAAAACTTGAAGCTGAAAACTTAAAAAAAATTTATTTAGATCAGTGGGAATAAAAAAACAGGAGGTTAAATTTTTATGAAAGCCGTAATACTTGCAGGAGGATTTGGAACCAGACTTGGTAACAGAACTAATTTAATTCCAAAACCCATGGTTAAGATTGGTCAGAAACCTGTTCTCTGGCATATCATGAAGACTTATGCTAATTATGGAGTAACTGATTTTATTATCTGTCTTGGTTATAAGGGTGATGTAATTAAGGATTATTTTCTACATTATGAAGCTAAAAATAACGATTTTACTATAGATTTGAGTAATTCTGATATAACATTCCATAATAATCATAATGAAACTGATTGGAATGTAACCCTGGTTGATACAGGTTTAAATACTCTTAAAGGTGGAAGAATAAAAAGAATTGAAAAGTATTTAGATGATGATATAAACTTACTTACATACGGTGATGGAGTTGCTGATATAGATATTAATGATTTAGTTAGATTTCATAAAGAACATAATAAAATGGTAACAATCTCAGGGGTTCATCCCCCAGCGAGATTTGGAGAACTTCTGGAAGAAGATAATGTAGTTCAATCATTTGAAGAAAAACCACAAACTTCTAAGGGTTTAATTAATGGAGGTTATATGGTTTTTGAAAGAGAGATGCTTGATCATTTATCTTCTGCAGAAGATTGCGATTTTGAGGTTGGTCCTTTAGAAAAATTATCTAAGCAGGGTAAGGTTATGGTTTATAAGCATGATGGTAACTGGGAATGTATGGACCATGAACGTGATGTTAAACATTTAAATAAACTCTGGAATGAAGATAAGGCTTTCTGGAAGGTCTGGGAATAATGAAAAAATTATTATTTGATGGGATATATAATGATAAAAATGTATTAGTGACAGGTCATACAGGATTTAAGGGATCCTGGTTATCTATCTGGTTAAATGAGCTGGGAGCTAATGTGATTGGTTATGCCTTAGATCCTTATACTGATCAGGATAATTTTGTTGTTACTAATGTAAGTGAAAAGATTACTGATCTAAGAGGAGAAATAAGGGATTATGATAATCTTTTAAGAACTTTTGAAGAAGAAAAACCAGAGATTGTTTTTCATCTGGCAGCTCAGCCGCTGGTCAGATTATCATATAAAGAACCAAGAGAAACCTATGAAGTAAATGTCATGGGTACAGTTAATGTTTTAGAAGCAGCTAGGCAGAGTGATAGTGTTAAAACTGTAATTATAATAACTAGTGACAAATGTTATGAGAATAATGAATGGATCTGGGGTTATAGAGAAAATGATCCTATGGGCGGATATGATCCTTATAGTTCCAGCAAAGGCTGTGCAGAATTGGTTACCTCTGCTTATACAAGATCATTTTTTGATAATGAAGATTCTGATATAGCTGTGGCTTCGGTTAGAGCCGGTAATGTTATTGGTGGTGGAGACTGGGCAGCAGATAGACTGATAACTGATTGTATTAGTTATCTAAAAGAAGATAAGGCTATTGAGATCAGAAGTCCAAAAGCTATTAGACCCTGGCAGCATGTTTTAGAACCTTTGCGGGGATATTTATTATTAGCTTCAAAACTCTATCAAAACCCTAAAAAATATACAGGTGCCTGGAATTTTGGTCCTGATGAAACTTCAATTGTTACAGTTGGAGAACTTGTTGACAAACTGGTTAATAAATGGGGATCAGGTGAATGGATTGATACTTCTAATAACAATGAGCCACATGAAGCAAAATTATTGAAACTAGATATCAGTAAAGCTAGACATCATTTAAATTGGGAACCAAGGCTTAGTTTTGATCAGACAATTGATTTAGTAGTTGACTGGTATCAGAATGATAATGTTGATTATGATTTTGATGTAGAACAGATTAACAAATATCTTAACTATTAATTTTAGGGGTTATTATTTTGGATAAACAAAATAGTTTTAATAATAAGAAAATATTAATTACAGGTAGTAATGGTTTTGTGGGTCGAAACCTTGTTGAAAAACTATCTGAATATAATTGTGAAATTTATGGCCTAGGTGTGGAAACTATTAATAAAAATCAAGGAATAAACTATTATAAATGTGATATTACTGATGCATCTAAATTAAAAGAAATTGTTTTAGATATAAAGCCAAATTACATTTTTAATTTAGCTGCTATTGTAACAGCAGCAAGGGATTATTCTTTAACTGAAAAAATGATTGATTTACATCTTAAAACTTTATACGATTTTTATGAAATTCTTAAGGGAAAAGAATTTTTAGATCTTTTTATTAATTTTGGTTCAACAGAAGAATATGGTGATTATAGTGGAGAAGCTTTTAAAGAAGACTTTTTTGAAAAGTCTAATTCACCATATGCTGCTACTAAAACAGCAGCAGTTCATTTAGCTTATATGTTTGGGCATAATGAACAATTTCCTATTATTACAGTTAGACCGGGTGTCTTATTTGGAAAATATCAAGACGATAATAAATTTGTTCAGTATGTAATAAGTGAGTTGAAAAAAGACAACACATTAGAAATGACTGCTGGTGAGCAAACCAGAGATTTTATTTATGTTTTAACTTTTATCGACTTGTTATTAGATTTAATTGAATCTAATAACTATAATTATGGTGAAATATATAATATTGCCAGTGGTAAAAGCTTAAGCTTAAAAGAATTTGTTTTGATTTTAAAAGAAATCTTAAATAGTACTTCTGAAATCAAATTTGGAACTTTAAAATATAGAGAAAATGAGATTATGCAATTTAATGTGTCAATTGATAAATTAGAGAATATATTAAATAAAGAAATTGATATTTCATTGAAAGAAGATATAAAGAAGTATTTGAATATTTTTTAATGGAGGTTTATAAATGAAAATTTTGGTTACAGGGGGAGCCGGTTTTTTAGGTTCTAATTTATCTAATTATGCACTTGAACAGGGTCATCAACTTTTTGTTCTTGATAATTTATATAGAGAAGGTTCAACTCAAAATTTAGATTGGCTTAATAAACAGGGTGAATTCAAATTTTTTCATGCTGATATAAGAAATAATAATGATGTGGAAAGAATTATAAAAAAAGTTAAACCTGATGTTATTTTTCATCTTGCGGGTCAGGTAGCAATGACAACTTCATTGGACAATCCCAGAATGGATTTTGAAGTTAATGTTCAGGGGAGTGTTAATGTTTTAGAAGCTGTTCGTAAATATTCTCCAGAGTCAATAGTTATTTATTCATCTACTAATAAAGTTTATGGTGATTTAGAATATATCGATTTCAAAGAAAATGATAAAAGATATGAAGCTGTAAATTATCCTGAAGGATTTGATGAAAAAACAAATCTTGATTTTCACTCACCTTATGGTTGTTCTAAAGGAGCAGCTGATCAATATATCCTCGATTATGCCAGGATGTTTGATTTAAATACTGTAGTTTTTAGACATTCTTCCATTTTTGGCGGAAGACAATTTTCAACCAAAGATCAGGGTTGGGTAGGATGGTTCTGTCAGAAAGCATTAGAAATCAAAAAAGGAGAATTGGATGAGCCATTTACTATTTCAGGTAATGGTAAACAGGTTAGAGATATTTTATATGCAGATGACTTGATAAATTGTTATTTTGCTGCTGTAGAAAATATTAATCAGGCAAAAGGAGAAGCTTTTAATGTTGGTGGTGGGATAAATAATAGTTTTTCATTATTAGAATTATTTGATTATCTGGAAGATTTATTAGATGTTAAAATGACTTATAAAGAAATTGATTGGCGTGAAAGTGATCAAAAAGTTTTCATAGCTAATATAAATAAAGCTAAAGAAATATTAAATTGGCAACCTGAAATAGATAAATTCACAGGTGTTAAAAATATGATTGATTGGATAAAAGAATTAAATTAAGGAGAATATTTGTGTCTAAACCCAAAGTTAGTATTTTAATACCGACATATAATCGTGAAAACTTAATAAGAGAAACCATTGAATCTGCACTTAAACAAACCTATAATGATTATGAAATAGTAATTGTTGATAATAAAAGTACTGATAATACTTATGAAATTATAAGAGGCTATTCTGATAATAATGAAAAGATTGTAGGATATCAAAACGAGAAAAATTTAGGACCAGTTGGAAATTGGAAAATTGCTCTACAAAAATCAAGTGGTAAGTATGTAAAATTTCTTTGGTCAGATGATTTAATTGATGATAAATTTTTAGAAAAGACTGTTCCTGTGCTAGATAATAAAAAAGAAGTTGGATTTGTATACACAAAAACCGAAATATTTACTAAGCATACACAAAAAGAGGCTTATAGATTGGGTAAAACTGGGAAGTATCCTTCAAAAATATTTGTTGAAGGAGCGTTAACCGGGAAATATAGTGTTCCAGTTTCTCCAGGATGTGGACTTTTTAGAAAAAAAGATGTTGTTATTATTGATAAAATCCCTAATAATTTTAATATAGATCATTCCAGAACTGGAGCAGGCCCAGATCTTTTAATGTTTTTGGAAATAACAAATAAATATCCATATTTTTATTTTATTGATGATGTATTGTCTTTTTTTAGAAGTCATAATGAATCTTTCTCAATAGCTAATGATTTGTCTAGAGAATATAATACAGCAATAGCTTTTTTTATAGACAAAAATGAATACAAACAATATCAAAAAAAATTTAATTCTTTAATTTTATTAAAGGAAATAAGAAGAGATCCAAAAAATATTTTTAAATTGAAAGATATCTTTGATTGTTATTATACCATCAATAAAAATACTCAATGGGATTATTTTTTTATTCTAAATAAAATCAAAGAAAAGTTTATTAATAGATTGCTAAATCGTTTGTGGTGACAAGATGACCACAGATTACCCTATTAAATATGGGTGGAGAAATTTTTTTAATATATTTCCAATAGTACTTGGATCCCTATAAATATTAATAATGTAATAGTTGTGAAAAGTAAAGAAACTATATTAATCTGTAATAAAAATATTTGTTCAGCATGTAAAAAACTAATACATTTAATTGAGAAAAAGAGAGTTATAATTTTGGAGGATGATTAAATAATGAAGAAAGCATTAATAACAGGTATAACAGGACAAGATGGATCATATTTAGCAGAATTATTATTGGATAAAGGATATGAAGTTCATGGGATAATTAGAAGAGCTTCTACTTTTAATACTCAGAGAATAGATCATATTTACCAGGATCCACATGAAGAAAATATAAGATTAAAACTTCATTATGGTGATATGACTGATTCCAGCAATCTAAGTCGTTTAGTAGAAAAGATTAATCCAGATGAAATATATAATCTGGCAGCTCAAAGTCATGTGGGCACTTCTTTTGAAATACCAGAATATACAACAGATGTGGATGCAATGGGCACTTTAAGATTACTGGATGCTATAAAAGAATCAGAAGTAAAATGTAAATTTTATCAGGCTTCTACCAGTGAATTATATGGTAAGGTTCAGGAAATACCACAGACAGAAGAAACACCTTTTTATCCGAGGAGCCCTTATGCTGCAGCTAAACTTTATGCTTATTGGATAGTTAAAAATTATAGAGAGGCATACGATCTTTTTGCTGTTAATGGTATTTTATTCAATCATGAATGTATTTCGGAAAACACTCCCTTAATAACTAGAGAAAATGGATTTATATCCATTAAAAGACCCTGTGATATAAAAAAACCAAAAGCTAAAGGCAAAAACATTCAGCAGTATCTTCCAGAAAACATTGAAATATGGGATGGAGATGATTTTGTAGAACTAAGCTGTATGACTGCTACTAGAAGGAAAAAAGATAATTCTGATTTCGAGTGTAGAGTTATTAATACCAGACATGGTAGTATAAAAGTAACCAATCATCATAATATGCTGGATGAAAATAAAAAGAAGATAAAAGCTAAAAATGTAGAAATTGAGTCAAAACTTCTGCATAAAGAATTTCCACAATCAAAAGAGCTTACTGCACTCTCCCTGGAAGAAGCTGAATTTTTAGGGATGATGGTTGGCGATGGTTCTATTAGTGAAAAGGGTAAAGGCTTTTTTTCCTGCAATGATAAGAAAATCATGGAAAAGTTCAAAGGTTTATGGAGCAGAGTAGCTCAGGGAACACTAACCATTAAAAATTATAATACAGAATACGGTAGTTCAAAGAGAGCCAGTTTAATCGGGAATAATTCTTATCTTCGTTATATTCAAAAAGAAATATATACTAATGATAAATATAAAAAAATCCCTGATAGGATTCTAAATGCTCCTGAGAATATTCAACTTAGTTTTTTAGAAGGTTATAATCAAGCTGATGGCTTAAAATCTAATCCCTGTACCTATAAATTTAAAAACTTTAAAACCAATTCAATTATTTTAGCACAGGGTTTAATATTTTTAATTAATCAGACAACAGGACAGGATTTTAATATAACATTTGAGCCAGATGAAAACTATTACGGTTATTACTCTATCAATCTACTTTCTCCTGTTGATAATTCAAAAAAAGAAGACCAGGTAAAAGAACTGGCAGCAGCAGGAGCAGGACAGCGAGAAATCAATAGAAAGACTGGGATTTCTAGAGACTTTATTCGTAAAATAGAAAATGGTGGTCATGCAGTTTCTGAGCATCATTTTGCTAAATCAAAAAATAAGGTTAAAAAAATTATAACCGATAATAAACAACCAGAATGGGTATTTGATTTAGAAACGGAAAGCGGTAAATTTATGGCTGGTATCGGAAATATAGTTGTATCCAATTCACCCAGAAGAGGTAAGAGATTTGTAACCAGAAAGATAACCAGAGCTGTTGCCAGAATAACTAAGGGTAAACAGGATAAAATATATCTTGGTAATATGAATTCAAAAAGAGACTGGGGTTATGCTAAAGATTATGTTAAAATGATGTGGATGATGTTACAACATGATACTCCAGAAGATTATGTGATAGCTACAGGAGAAACCCATACAGTCAGAGAATTTGTAGAAGCTGCCTTTAAGCATGTCGATGTAGAAATAGAGTGGCAGGGTGAAGGTGTAGACGAAAAAGGAATAGATAAAAATACAGGTAAAGTATTAGTAGAAGTAGATCCTAAATACTTTAGACCAACAGAAGTAGACCTATTAATTGGAGATCCAACAAAAGCTAAAGAAGAACTGGGCTGGGAACCAGAAGTTAAGTTTAAAGAACTGGTGCAGTTAATGGTTCAATCTGATTTAGAAGCAATAGAAGAACACGGAGATATTTAAATATCAAAGTGAAAGGTGTGTTTTAAATGGGAAAAGACGCAAAGATATATGTAGCTGGTCATAGAGGTTTAGTTGGCTCAGCTATTATGAGAAAGTTAAAAAAAGAAGGTTATAATAATTTAGTTTATAGAACTTCCTCTGAACTTGATTTAAGAAGGCAGGAAAAGGTAGAAGATTTTTTTAAAGAAGAAAAACCTGAATATGTAATACTGGCAGCTGCAAAAGTTGGTGGTATCAAGGCTAATGATACCTATTCAGCAGAATTCTTATATGATAACCTAATGATAGAAAGCAATGTAATAGATGCAGCTTATCAAAATGATGTTAAAAAATTATTGTTTTTAGGCAGTTCCTGTATTTATCCTAAATTTGCAGACCAACCGATGAAAGAGGATTATCTTCTTTCGGGAAAGCTTGAATCAACAAATGAAGGTTATGCAGTAGCTAAAATAACAGGTATTAAACTCTGTGAGCATTATAATAAACAGTACGGAACTAACTTTATTTCTGCAATGCCTACCAATCTTTATGGACCTAATGATAACTTTGATTTAGAAACTTCTCATGTCTTACCAGCTTTGATCAGAAAGTTTCATGAAGCAAAAGCAAATAATGAAGATGAGGTAGTTATCTGGGGAACAGGCAAACCTAGAAGAGAGTTTTTGCATGTAGATGATCTAGCAGATGCTTTATTATATTTAATGAATAATTATGGTGGAGATCAGTTTGTTAATGTTGGAGTAGGTAAGGATATTTCTATATTAGAACTTGCAGAACTAATTAAAGATATAGTTGGTTTTGAAGGCGAGATAGTGAATGACTTATCCAAACCTGATGGAACCCCCAGAAAATTATTGGATGTTTCAAGACTGAATGAATTAGGCTGGGAAGCACAGATATCATTGGAAGAAGGAATTAAGGACACATATCAGTGGTTTAAAGAAAATTATTAGTTTTATGTAGGAGTTGTAGTAATTGAGAGATAAAATATTAGTAATAAATCAACATTTTTATCCTGAATTTGCTGCTACTGGTCAGTTACTTGAAGATTTATGTGCTGATTTGAGTCGGGATAATAAAGTAACAGTTTTAACAGGAAAACCAAGTTATAATGGTATTATTGATAATATTCCTAAACAAGAGAAATATAGAGGTATTGAAATCATTAGAGTATTCAATACATCCTTTTCTAAAACAGGTAAATTTGGTACACTAGGAAGAATAATTAATTATTTTACTTTTTATTTATCAGTATTTTTAAAAGGTATAACTTTAAAAGACTATGATAAAATAATTGTTTTATCTACTCCTCCATATATTTCTTTAATTGCTTTAGCTTTGAAATTTTTTAGAAAAACAAAAGTAATTTATGTAGTTCAAGATTTATATCCTGAAGTAGCTATTGAATTGGAGATAATTAAAAGCAATTTTTTGATTTCATTTTTTAAGAAAATTAATAAATTTATTTTAAAGAAAGTTGATAATATAGTAACTATTGGTGAACAAATGCAAGAACTTTTAGAAAAAAATTATGGTAAGAAGTTAATTGATAAAAAATCTGTAATTATTTATAACTGGTCTGATGGTGAAAAGATATATCCGATTTCAAAAGAAGAAAGTTTTTGTAATAAATGGGATTTAAATAACTATTTTGTGGTAATGTACTCAGGGAATATGGGAAATGTTCATGAATTTGATACATTATTAGAAGCAGCAAAAAAATTAAAAAATGATAAAAAAATAAGATTTTTGTTTGTTGGAGAAGGGGTAAAAAAAGAATATATAAAAAATTATATTTCTGAAAATAATTTAAATAATTTTATTTTCAAACCTTATCAAGATAAGGAGGATCTGGTTTACAGTTTAAATTCTGCTGATCTTGCACTCGCTACTTTGGATAGTGGTTTTGAAGGGCTTGTAGTTCCGAGTAAAGTATATGGGATTATGGCAAGTGGTAAACCAATATTATTTATTTCTAAAAACGATAATGAGATTAAAGAATTAATAAATAAAAATGAGATTGGTTATAATATAGAAATAGGAAATTCTGATAAACTTGTATCTTTAATAAAGAATTATAAAAAGAATAAATATCTTTTAGAAAAGCATTCTCGAAATATTAGAAAGTTATTTGAAAAAAATTTTGATAAAGACAAGTCGATTAAAAAATATAGAAAATTATTAAAAAAAATGGATTAATAATTGGTTTGCTAATTTTGGAGTTGATTTTAAATGATAACAGCACTAATAATGGCTGGAGGAGAAGGAACCAGATTCTGGCCTTTAAGCAGAAAAAACCATCCAAAACAGTTTTTAAAATTAAATGATAATCAAAAAACAATGCTGCAGGAAACTGTAGAAAGAATAAATGAACTTGTTCCTTTAGAACAGGTTTTTATTGCAACTAATGAAGCCTATCAAAAAGCGATTAAAAAACAACTGGATGGTATACCAGCAGAAAATATAATAGTAGAACCAATAAAAAGAAATACAGCTGCCTGTATAGGCTTATCTTCAGTAGTAATTGAAGATAAATATCCGGGTTCAACAATGATTGTTTTACCAGCTGATCATTTAATTAAAGATCAAAAAGGGTTTGTAGATATTTTAAGAAAATCAATTATGACTGCAGCTGCCGGTAAAAACTTAGTTACAATTGGTATAGAACCTACTCATCCAGAAACAGGTTATGGCTATATTCACTTTGGTGATCAATTACATACTATAGATGGAGATCAGGTATTTGAAGTGCGAAACTTTACTGAAAAACCTGATTTAAGCACTGCTAAAGAGTTTTTAGAAGAAGGAACATATCTCTGGAACAGTGGGATGTTTATCTGGCAGTTAAGCAGTATTCTGGCTAATATAGAGACCCATTTACCTGAGATGTATGAGTCCTTAGAAAGAATAAAAAATGCTTTAGGAACAGATTTAGCTAAAAAAGTAATTAAAGATGAATTCGAAAAGATGCAGAGTGTTTCCATTGACTATGGAATCATGGAGAAAGCAGATGATATCTTTGTTATTCCAGGTTCTTTTGGTTGGGATGATCTCGGCAGCTGGCCGGCTCTAGAGAGAGTTAAAAAAGTAGATGCTGATGGTAATGTAGTTATTGGTAAACATTACGGTATAGATACTACTAACTCTATTATTCACAGTCCCAATAAAGTAGTAACTACCATTGGACTTGATGATGTAGTGATAGTTGATACAGAAGATGCTATTTTAATTTGTGATAAAAAGAGAGCCCAGGAAGTTAAAGAGATCAGAAATATTCTGGAAGCAGAAGGTCTTGAAGATTGTTTGTAAAGTAAAATGCACACTTGGTGAGTTCATTTGAGATATTCAGAAAATTATCGAATCAAATAATAGATGTCGTTATGGTTAAATTATTACTCTCACTGGAATTATTAAATTTTGGTGGGAGATTTTTGTTTATATGCAGTAAGCCGAGTACTTTCATAAATTTAACTTAGGAATGCTGCGGTGAGTATCCGGCATAGAAGCAAATTATCCATAGATATTATTACTGCTGTGAATGTCAAATAAGATTTTACACTTTTCGCTCATTAAGATTTTACGACTTTTACTAAATTAAGTAAATGGCCTCGCTACAATAATAAAGAAATTCAGTTTGCAACTTTAAGGAATGCTACTTTACAATTTTAGGTAATTTTAGTATACAACAAATACATGATGAAAAAAGAATAAATGATTATGTTAAATTTATAAAGTTTATATGATTTTTTTGTAATTTAAAATTATTCTCACTGGAGTCTTAAAGACCTGGTGGGATTTTTTTGTTTATGGAGGGTAGGCTTGTCATTTTAATATTGAAAGGGGAAAAGAGAGAGCTGTCTGATAAAATCTTAAATATTAAATCAGCAATTGTAACAATAAATCTAAAAACTAAGAGCTTCATGGAATTTAAACTGAGGCAGAGCTATTTTCAAAATGAGATTAAAGTGCTGTGGAGTAAGTTAAATGAGCTGGATTACTTAAATCAGAATGCAGTTAGAATTATTGACTACTATCAGATCGAGGAGCGGGGATTAAAAGATAATTTAGCGAGAAGAATCAGCAGACTGGAAAGTTTAATGATTAATAATTCATTTTTGGAAATCAAAAATACTGAGGATTTAGAGAAAGAGATATCTGAGCTCCTGGAAAGAAAAGATAGACTGGTAGCTGAGTTTAATAAATATAATCTGAAGGCTGATTCCTGTTATCCCGAAATTCTGCAGCGAGAAAGAGAAAGTAAAAATATGCTGGCAGATTGTAAACGGGCTCAATCAAGAGTCAGGAATCTGGAGTCAGAACTGGAAAAACATCAGGAAATGCTGCAGCAAAACAAAGTGATGAAACAGTTAAAAGAAGTTTCGCTTTCTTTCTGCTGTGGGCTATTATTTTGAGACTTATGATGAGGATGGAGCTGGGGGATTAATCAGTAAGCCGGGTGATTTCATAAATTTTAGTCTGCATCTTTTGGGATTTATGTTTTGCAATTCCGGTAATTTTGTATGCAAAATAAAAATGTATTAATTGATACATTTAATTGACAACAATGTATTATTAGTGTATCATTAAAGTATAATAATTGATCATAAGAAAGGATGATCATATGTCAGATTATCAACCGCAGAGAACTTTTTGTCCTGAGTGCCGAAAGGACGTTGAGTATCAAATTGAAGATTCAGTAGAAAAAAAAGAAGTACGCGGTCTGGAGTTTGAATATACCGCTGAAAGAGCTTATTGTAATGAGTGTGGAGTTGAAATTTTTATTCCTGAACTTCATGACCATAATCTGCAGAAGATAGATCATGCTTATAGAGAAAAAGCTGGAATAATTAAAGTATCTGAAATTAAAGAGATAGTAGAACAGTATAATACAGGTAAAAGACCATTATCATTACTTTTAGGCTGGGGAGAGACTACATTAACCCGGTATTTGGATGGGGATATACCTTCCAAAAGTTATTCTGAGACTTTAAAAAAAGTCAAAGATGATTATGGTTATATGAGACAGTTAGCAGAAGAAAATAAAGATAAGGTTTCAGTTAAAGCTTTTAATGGTTTAATGGGAGCTATAAAAGATTTGCAGAATAATGAGCTTAAGACAGAAAAAAAGATTGATAGTGTAATTAAATATCTACTTAAAGAATTAGGTGAAGTAACACCTTTAGCACTGCAGAAGTTACTTTATTATAGTCAGGGGTTTTATAAAACATTTTATGATGAGTTTTTATTTGATAATGATTGTGAAGCCTGGGTACATGGCCCGGTTTATAAAAAAATATATTTTAAATACAGAGACTATGGCTATAATCCTATAGAAGATAAAAGTATAGAATTTGAAAATATTAATCTAACAGAAGCAGAAGAAGAACTTTTAGATAGTGTTATTGATAATTTTGGCTGTTATAGTGCTAAAACACTTGAAAAAATGACCCACTCTGAAAGACCATGGAGATTAACTAGAAAAAATTTAAAACCGGAAGAAAAAAGTAATGAGATAATAGGAAAAAATCTTATAGCCGATTATTTTAAAGATGTTAACAATAAATATCAGATGTTGAATGTGGAAGACATAAATGATTATAGTGAAGAATTATTTATTAAAATTAAATAGTCAGGATAATTTATTTATTTTGAGAAATTTTTAAAAGGGTGTGAGCTAGAGTGCAGAAGGATTTTCATTACGCGGCAATTTATGTTTTATCTCGTTTGGCTGGTATGAAGAGTGAATATGCAGAAAAAGTAGCTTATTCTTCTCAACAGGTTGATGACGCTGTCTATGATCATGCTTTAAAATTTGAGGATGGGGATATTTTTCATCAAACTCAAACTGCTCATAAGGAACTGGGTTTTATTAAAAGTTCAGATGTTAATGAATCTTTTAATGTTTGGATCCCTTTTCACTTTCTTCCGGCAGCTGAAAGTGATGATGTTCGATTAATGACAAAGCCGGAATCTACAACTGTTAATCTTTTGAAAGAGGATATTCTGAAATCAGGTAATAAAAATAATATTTTATATCGGTTAGGAATTTTTCTCCATCTCTACGCTGATACTTACAGTCATCAGGACTTTAAAGGTTTTTATGATAGATATAATTTGGTAGAATTATTAGATGGGGTTGAACATCTTTCAATAAAAGATAAATTAAAAAAATTGGCAACAGAAATAATTCCTGGTGTTTTACCTATAGGCCATGCCCTTTCCATAAAAAATCCTGACATTCCCTATGCCAGCTGGAAATATAGCAGAAACTCGCAGATAGTGGAAGTTAATAACCTGGAAGAACGTTTTCTTCCTGCTGCTAAAAATATTTTTATTTTCTTGAGAAAATTCTTATTGCAAAATGATGTATTTGGCTTGGTAGTTGAGGATGAAAATTTAGAGTTTCGTTTATCAGAGCTTAAAGAAACTTTAAAATTTAGAGGAACATTGGAAGAAAGATATAAGAACTGGTTAAATAAAATTCAAAATAATTATTTTGAATTTAAGGATTTTGATAGTATAGATGAAAATTTGAATTATAATGATCGCGAGTGGTTTAAAGAGGCTGTAAAAGTAAAAAAATGTCCAAAATTCTCTATAGAAGGTTTAAAGCAAAGAGCGTATAATTATAATAAATTTTATAAAAAAAATAATTTCGATAATGCTTACTGGACTTTATACATGAAAGCAGCTGCAGAGCATAAGTATAAAGTGATACATGAAATTTTACCCCAGGCTGGGTTAAATGTAGGATAACCTCTGCTAAACAAAACTTGATATTTACATTTTTTTACAGTATAATAAAATTAACAAATATCGGAGGTGTTTAAATGTCCTATCATATTTTACGTTATGGTACCAATGCTGATAAAAAATTTATAGATCAAAATAATAAGTATTATGATTTGTTAGCTATTAATGGTAATATGCTTGCTTATACACCGGGAGCACTGGCAGGCTTTATCAGAAAAAATTTATTAAATGAATCAGACAAAGGTTTTTTTATTGATCCTATTACACATAGTTTTCAACACAGCCTGGATAAAATAAAATCCTACAGTAAAAAAGAAAAGAAACAGACACTAAAAAAATCTATTGAAAACTTAATTGATTATTATGGTGAGCCCTTAATAACACATATAAAGACTCCGGAAAATTCAGAAAAAGAAGATGAAAAGGGCAGTCCAGTACGAGCAGTAGATTTTAATGCTCATAAAGAAAGCTTTTGTGAAAATGTCATCGATTTTCAGATAAATGAAATAAAGAATAAAAATAAGGAAAAAGGATTTTTAAAGTATCTTGATGCAGATGATCAGAGATTAAATGATTTTGAACCTGATTTTATAACCCCTCCTTATTTTTATTTAAATGAAATGAGTTATGAAGAATGGCTGGAATTAAATATTGAATTTGCTGAAATAGCTGTGGAAAAATATTCGAAGAGAGATATTTTCGTTCAGCTTGTAGTTTCTGATGATATATTTATATCCCAAAAAATGCGCGATGAAATTATTGAAAAATATTCTACTCTTGATGTGAAAGGGGTTTTACTCTGGATAGATGATTTTAATGAGCACCAGGCTTCTAAAAGCAAATTAGAAGTTTATTTCAATTTCATAAAAGAATTGAGTCGAAATAATCTTGAAATAATTAATTTATATGGCAGCTTTTTTTCAATAATGCTAACTGCATTTGAAGCTGAATTAAGTTTTTCTTTAGCGGGGGTTGGACACGGTATGGAATATGGAGAACATAGAGCAGTAGTTCCTGTTGGTGGCGGTATACCTTCTTCTAGATATTATTTTTATCCACTGCATAGACGTTTAAGGTTTCAAACTGCTTCAGAATACATTAAAAGTCATATTATAGATAAAGCTCAGAGTTCTAAAAAAGAAGATATTGCAGATTTATATTATACTGATATCTGTGATTGTTCTAAATGTAAGCAGATAATAGGGAAGGACATTGATAACTTCTTTGAATTTGAAAGTACTGAAGTTTATGAATATGAAGTTAAAGGGGTTAAAAGACAGCGAAGTTATGCTGATCAGGAGACAAAAGAAAATTGTTTAATTCATTATCTTGAATCTAAAGTAGAAGAATTTAAAGAAGTTGAGGAACTGGATCTAAAAAGTTTATTAACTATAATTGATAATAATTATGATACATTTTTAAAATATGGACATCAGGATCAGGAAGAACTAAATTATTTAATTAAATGGAAAACAGTGTTAGAAAGTGGAATGAATTCAGATGAATAAAAAAATATTTATTTTAGGGGCTGGAGCATCAAGGCCAACAGGTATTCCGATTCAATCAAATCTGATTAATGAGATATTTTCATTAAATAAAGAACAACTTCAGAAAAAGAATAAAGAAGATTTAAGTTTTATTGATTCTAAAAATGATCTTTTCTCCCAATTTGCTTTGTTTAATAAAAGCAGAAAAATTTTTGCCCGATTTTTAATTAAAAATTTTGGTGATATGGATCTTAAAGAAAAAATATTAAAGATAAATGAAAATAGTGAACAGGAAGACAGTAATTTTAAAAAAACATGGAATCAAATATTTGATCAACTGATAGAAATTAATATTTCATTAGAGAATATATTTACTATTATTGATAAGGCAATTGGAGAAGACAGTTTTTTTCAAAATTACAGCATCAATGATCTCAAAAAAGTACAGCTTGCTCTTGATAAATGTCTGATCTATATTTTATCTTATTATACCCCATCTGAGAATCATTTGTATGAACAAATTTCTGAATATTTTGCAAGTGAAGCCGATTCAGGAAATCAGCCTGTAATAATTTCTTTAAACTGGGATACAATTATAGATAATTTCCTATTTAATAAGACTTTTTCTGATGACATTATTGTAGATTACTGTACAGACTGTTATAATATTGATACAGGAAAAGTAATAAATAGAAAAAGTGAAAATAAGATTAAATTGTTGAAATTACACGGGTCAATCAACTGGTTAATTTGTAGAAATTGTTTTAAATTATATGCTCAACATGATCAGATTCTAGCTTTATCAACTTTAATGGATAAAACTGATCAGAATAACTGCCATTTTTGCAGTGAATTGGAGCGCGCAAATGAACTTGAGAGTTCTATAATTACACCAACCTATATTAAAAATTTTGAAAACTTACATTATCGGAGAATCTGGCGAGATGCATTTAATGAGTTAGCAAAGGCTGATGAAGTAATTTTTATTGGTTATTCTTTTCCAGAAGCGGATTATGAATTAAGATATTTATTAAAAAAAGCTATAAAAAAGCAAACAAAGATAAAAGTGATTTTATATAAGACTGATAATCCTGAGTATTATAGTGATAAGATTAATAATCAAGATCTAGAATTTGTAAGGGGTAGACTTGAACTTCCAGAAAAAAGATACAGTTCTTTTTTTAATAAAAATAATTTGAAGTTTAACTATAAGGGCATAAAATATTTTTTCCAAAAGGAGGAAACAAAAAATGGCTAAAAAATTAACTGGTAAAGATATTTTGCTCCTTTTATTATATTTACCTGGTAAAACTGATAAAAAAAATGAGCCGATAATTGGTAGAACTAGATTAACTAAGATGATCTATATTTTTAATAAGGAACTCAAAAATAAATTTGATAAACTTGACGAATCTACTTTACCTGATTTTTTTGCCTATGATTATGGACCATTTTCTAAAGATTTATTAGATGATATACAATTTTTTGTTAATATTGATTTTGTGATTGAAAAAGTAGAGAAAATCCAGCAAACTACTGCAGATTATGAAGAATCTGAATATAATTATAATGAGGAGATAGGTTTTGGAAATGTCAACTCTATGGAAAATGATCCTCCCAACTTATATTCTTATAGACTTGCAGAAAAGGGTATTGAATTTGTGGAGGAAAATATTTTAGAAAACATTTCAAAACAGCAAAAAGAGTATTTAATAAAGTTTAAAAGAAAAATTAATACACTATCTCTGGATTCAATTTTAAGTTATGTATATAATAAATATCCTGATGCAGCAGAAAACTCGCTGATTAGATCTGATTATATAGCAGAAGCAGGTGCTAAAAATGACTGAATATGAAATTGTAGAAGATTGTTATACTAAATTATTGAATATGGATAATATTAAAGAAGTACATCTAGAAATACCTTATATGTCAAAGGTTATTGATATGGTAATAATTGAAAATAACAGTCGGATAATAACTATAGAGTTTAAGCTTCAAAATTGGAGAAAGGCTTTAAATCAGGCTAAAGTCCACAAATATGGGGCAGATGAAGCTTATATCTGTATGCCGGAGCCAAAACAGGGATTTAAAGAAGAATTTATAGAGTTGTTAAAAAAGAAAGGAATTGGACTTTTTAAATATGATTCAAAACAGAAAATTCCTTTTGAAAAAATTGTGGATGCCAGAAAAGAAGCTAATAGATGGCAGCCGCGGATTGATCTTCTTAAAGAAATGATTACAAAGGTTAAATTGGCTGCTCAGGAAAATGAAATAGCGGCTGTATGAATATAAGGTGATGATTAATTATGCGTACTTTTAAAGAAAGAATTAAAGCTATAGAAGAACATTTAGATAATTTAACTATAGAGGAATTTGAAAAGAATATGTATAATGCCGGAGCTTACAAAATTAAAGCTTCTCAAGAATCTGGTTTTAGACTTTCTTCATCTGAGGAAATTACTCTGAAAACAGATTTAGATTCTTTCAAAATTGAAGATAAAAATTATGATGTTTCTAATACATTTGATATATCTTCGCTTATTATTCCACCTCTAAATATTAATAAATTACTAGCTGAAAATAGGAATGAATAACATTAATTATGATCTTAGGTAATTTAATATATAAAAGAACTTAAGAATAAAAGAGTAATTAAATTATAAATATCAAAAGCATTATGTGACTGCTCCTGCTGAAGTTGAGAGATTTTGGCGGGAGTTTTTTGTTTGTGTGATTTGAGTGATTTCATAAGTCTGTGGGGAAGGCTTTTTAGAGCTAACGCTATAAAAATGCCAGCAGTAGAGGCTGCTGGTGGTGCTAAATAAGATTTCACATGTTTCGTTGCAATAACAGGGAATTTTAGTTTGCAACTTTCGGGAATACTACTTTGCAATTCCCGGTAATTGTACTATGCGATAAATAAAGATTTTTTACTTTTAAACTAAAATAAGATATAATATTAGTATAAAAGTAAAAGAGGTGGTACTATGAATTATCGTCAAAAATTAAATAATTTAATCGAAAAGAATGACGGCCTTATTATTACTAAAGAACTGGAAGAAGAAAATATTCCTCGAGAATATTTATCTATTTTTTTAGAAGAAGATAAGTTGGAGAGAATCAAAAGAGGAGTTTATACAACTCCTGCTACTTTTAATGATGAGATGTATACCATTCAGCAAAAAAACTCCAGATTAATTTATTCTCATGAAACAGCACTTTATCTACATGATCTAAGTGATAGAGATCCTTTAGAATATACAGTAACTGTTCCTTATGGTTATCATAATCCTTATTTAAAAGATGAAGATATCAAAATTCATACAGTTAAAAAAGAACTTCATTTACTTGGAGTTATGGGAAAAGAAACCATCTTCGGTAGAAAAATTAAAGCATATAATAAAGAGAGAACAATCTGTGATATTTTAAAAGATCGTAATAACATGGATATTTCAACGGTAAATGAAGCTATTAGAAAATATTTAAGGGAAAAAAATAAAGATTTACATTTACTTTTAGATTATGGAGATAAATTAAAAATAAGCAGTGTTTTAAGAAAATATTTGGAGATGTTTGTATGAAAAACTTAATGCAATTAAAAGATTTAATTAAAAATTTGGCTGAAGAAAAAAATATTAATAGTCAGGTGCTTTTAAGAAATTATATGATGCAGCGATTATTATTAAAAATTGCAAATTCAGATTATAAGAATAACTTTATTTTAAAAGGTGGTATGTTAGTTGCTGATTTAGTAGGAATTGAATCAAGAAGTACAGTAGATATGGATCTTACTATAAAATCTTTTAGCCTAACCAGAGAAAATATTACAAGAGTTTTTGCAGAAATATTTTTAACAAAAACTGAAGATGAAATTGAATTTGAACTAAAACAAATAGATAAAATAAGAGAAGAAGCTGAATATAAAGATTTAGATTATCTATATTAGCATTAATGGGGAAAGCGAAAATACCATTAAAAATAGATTTAACAACAGGAGATAAACTGACTCCATTTGAAATCAATTACAGATATCAATTATTATTTAACGATAAAAAAATTGAAATTTTATCCTATAATTTAGAAACTCTACTGGCAGAAAAATTAGAAACTATAGTTAGCAGATCAAAGATAAATACTAGAATGCGTGATTTTTATGATGTATATATTTTAACTTTAGAATTTAAAGAAAAGATTAATATAGCTCTATTAGCAGATGCTCTAACTGAAACTGCTAAAAGTCGTGGAACTTAGATAAACCAAAGAAGAATTGAAACAGTTAATAAAATTGCAAAAGCATTGAATAGGAAAGTAAAGATAGATTTAGTTTGATTTCTAATCTCACTATAATAGGTGGGGGTTTTTTTAATTAATCATTTCATTTTTCAGAATTTAGTGTTATAATGTTAATATAGTATAACAAATATATTTTTTAATATCTTAATATAAGTTATATTAATTTAACATATAAGGAGGTGCCATTATGAAAGTGGCAGAAGTAATAGCTAAAAATTTAAAAGAGCTGCAGGATGAATTCAACCTTAACCAGACTGAAATGGGAGAGATCATAGGGGTTACTAGACAGACTTTTGCAAAGTATTTAGATGGAGAAAGAGTAATGGACAGCGGCAAATTATATAAATTAGCCAGATATTTTGATAAAGAAATTGATTTCTTTTTAAGCGAAAAAACAAAAAGAGAAAAAATATCATTTATGTTTAGAGCCGATGATCCAGAAAATAATTTTGATGACAAATTAAAAAATAAAATTGCAAAGAAATTTAAATTATATCATGAAATTATAGAACTGAGTGATGACCCAGTAAAAGATTATTTACCAGAAGAATATAAATTAAAAATCGAAGGTAATGAATTAAATAAAAAAGAAAAAACTGCCATAGAAAAAATTGCAGAAAAACAGAGAAGATATATGTGGGTAGATGATGCATTAAATATCAATATCTTTACTCTTTTTGAAGAAAATAATATTAATGTAATTGCTCAGGAAATAAAAGATGCTAATTTAGATGCTGTTTCTGCTTATTCTGAAGATAAAGGTGCCTATATTTTTATTAATGACAGCAGAGATATTCCCGAAGAAAGAAAAATCTTTTCTGCAGTCCATGAATTAGGACACTTAATTCTTCACCGTGATCAATACAGCAAAGATATTAATGAGTTAAAATATGCTAACACCCGGATAAAGGATATAAGAGAAAAAGCAGCAGATCATTTTGCGATGGCATTTTTAGTGCCTGCTAAAGTTTTAAAAAATTATGATTATTATTTTGATGGTTATATTGACCTGGACCTGATTATTGAGAAGAAGAAAGAATTTGGTGTTAGTGCAAAATCTCTGATCATGACTTTAAATAAATATGGCTATATAGATGGTAAAATATTAGGTGCTTTATTCAAAAAACTCAAGGAGGCTGGATATGACAAAAAAGAACCAGAACCAAGAGATTATATAAGAAAAAATGAAAAGCTATTTGCTCTGGTTAGAAAATTGGTTATCAAAGAAAAAATAACTATTAACAAGGCTGCAGAAGTATTAAATATTTCAGTTTTAGAAATGAGAAAACTAGCTAAAAAATGGAAGAATTATGAATACAGAACGGCTTAAAAACTACAAAGGAGAAACTATAGTAGTCGATAATAATATCCTAACTGATTTTATGGAGATAACAGCAGCCTTAAGCTTCGACTATATCTCTATTTTAAATCAGTTATTTGAAAAAGTAAAAATTCCAACACCTGTTTTAGAAGATGAAAACATTTATGATGATTTAGGAAGCTTGAAATTTATTGAAGGAACAATAGAGAGTGAATTGGGATATAGTATTTTTATTGAGCTTGGAGATTCAGAAGATAATATAGCTAAAAGATTATCTGAATATGACAGAATTGTTATTGCCATTGCTGGTGAAGATGATCTTTTGGCAGTAAGTAATGATAAGCCAGTTAGAGACATCTGTAAAAAGTATAATATCAAAGTTACTGGCACTCTTGGAATAATCATTTCTGCTTATGAAAATGAAATTATGGAATTTAGTCAGCTTAAAGATTGTTTAGAATTTCTATTTTCAGAAGATTCAAGCTGTTATCTGTCTAATTATTTAAAGAGTGAAATATATACTTATTATAAAATTTGATACAGAAATGATGAGATTACTACTCCCACTGGAGCATTAAAATTCTGATGGGAGTTTTTTGTTTTAATTCAATAAAATGCTCCCTGTGTTGAATTGAGTTTTTGAGTAATAATAGGGAATTTTAGTTTGCAACTTTCGGGAATACTACTTTGCAATTCCCGGTAATTTTATTATACAACAAATAGGTGTGGGCTCTCGAGATATTATTTTAAGTAATCAATTCAGCCAAAAGATGGCAATTGTTGAGGCTTTCAGGCTGAAATACAATTATCTTGAAATTTGAGGAAATGTTAAAAAGAGCTACAAAAAGACTGAATAAATTTATAAAGAAAGCAGAGAAGATCTTATTTATGTTTTCTTTAGCCTGATACTGTCATTTATAATGATTAGCTGTAAAAAAATAAAGTTCTCTTTTTTAGAATTGTCTAAATCTGAGAATCTTATCAGTGGTAAAATAATAAATTTTTTCTCGATGCTGCTTCTTTTTTCTACTCTTTATGCAGTTTATGATCTGCTAAAAGCCTTAGTCTTAATTAACGGCAGGAAGTTTTTAAATTGAAGGTGGAATTCCATTTTCTTGATTGTGCCAAACATTCGTATTATAATATACTTACTGAATAAATTATTTCAAAAAATTAATCTGATAAATTTATTCTAATAATATAGTTTTGTTTTGTTGACGTAACGTAGCGGATAAAAGGAGGGGTTATATGGAGGTTAAAAATCGTCGTGAATTATATAATAATTTTAATGATATAATGAATAGTGTTTATGTTAGTCGGAAAGAAGAACAGGAACAAAACTTCAATCAAAATTTAGTTAAGACATATTTAATTGAAGGCCATATTAACCAAACTGATAATCCCTCTCATGATGATTTTTTGCGATTTTTTAAAAAGAAAACAAAAGACAAAGACATGGAATATAAAGTGCAGCTAAAAGAAACTGAAGAAGAATATCTATATAAATTATTATTTGATGAGACAGAGTTTTTTCTGGATGCAGAAAATGATAAAAGATTTTTTATGCTCCATAGCTCGGAACGATCAAAAGCTACAGATACCAATATAGATCGTTTATTAAAAAATGTTCCTAATTTTGATAATGTATGGCTTAGCAAAAAATTGATGGAATCCACAGAGGATTATACTACCTGGCGAGGAATTTCAATCAATCATGATAAAATTGATATGGAAAAAACAGAAGAAAATAGTGAAAAATTAAATTTAAAAATAAATAATTCTTCAGAAACTAAAGTAAAAGGTTTGATAAATTTACTGTCTTCTGATGAGCAATTCTCATATACTACCGGAATTTCTCATTTGAGCTTATTAAGTCAGGAAAAGCAGGATGTTTCAAGCAGAATAATCGATGATTTGCGTTATGACGGTAAATTTTCAACTAGAGGAAAAAGTTTTAATCGTCATTTATGGCTGGTTAATAAACTTTATACTGATTATAAAGAGTTGGTTTATAATATTGAAAAGAATTATTCTATTAGCATTGAAAACAATAAATTAATGGGGCTTCCCATTAATATTGAATTTAAAAGAGATGATTTGTCAGCAGAATATATAATTAAGGCAATCTTTTCTAATAAAAAGCCTTTTAAACTCTGGGGTTACGCAGATAAAATTGATGATGGTTATTATAAAGTGCTTGCTGTAGATCTTCATAATGGCAATCAGGGAAATAAAATTAATTTTGAAATAACTAAGGACTTTATTTCAATTTATCTATCAAAAAAAAATTGTGGGAATACAATAGCGAGACTTGTCTGTAATATTCAGCAGTATTTAGATTCTCAAATAAAAGTCTGGGGAGGTAAGGATGATGAGTTATTCTGATGATTATAGAGATGAAAAAGAATTAGTTAATATAATTATTGGACTTACTTTTCCCAGAGCAGGTTTTCCCCATCCATTTTATGATTTGGATTATGAAGTTAAAGCTTTAGAACAATCTTTTGTAAATAAAAAGGGGAATACTGTAAAACCAGATCTGATCATTGCAAGTCAGAGAGGTTTTCTGATTATTTTTGAGGCAAAATCTGGTAAAAACGCTGAAGAAGAACAACTTAAAAATTATGCTGATATTGAAAATCGAGATTTAATAAATAATGTCGGTTTTCAAAATATTTATCTTGAAAAAGGATTTGATATTTCTTATTTATGTTATCAGGATACTTATGTTGAAGATGAAAGAATTGGAGCTTATGATAACTTAATAAAAAGTATAAAAGGGAATTATAATTTTGCAGTATTAAAATATGACAAAGATAATAGTTTTCTATCTTTAGAGCTTAATGAATTTAATGATGAAAAAATTAATTTGCTTACAAAAAGTATTATAAAAATACCAAAAAATAGAATACCTCATTTTATAAATTTCGATCAGCATAGTACTGTTAAAGAACTGATTCCAGCTGCAGTTCAAAATATTATCTCTTATATTTTAGAAGATAAATTAGAATTCACCTTAGAAGAGCTAACAAATGATTTACTTTCTCCATATCCTGGGATTGAAAACCTAATCGGTAGTGAAACTAAACGTGCTGTAAAAAATAAACTAAAAAGAGTAATGAGAAAATTAAAAGATAAAAAACCGGAATATTTCAGTTGGAAAAATGAACAGAAATATTGGAAAATAGACGATAATTTGACAGAACCTAATTATAACCAATTAAATGCCTTAAGAAATTTGATTAGTGATAAAGCAAATACAGCTGAAGGACAAATGAGCATTTTTGATAATTAATAATTAAGCTAAAATTTTGGAAACGCTTGTCAGCCGTTTTGACCAGCTGGATAATGTTCTTGCAGAACAGGATATTATATTCTTTAATATTACTAATAATTACGGAGACAGTTGACTCTACCGCCTCCACAGTTAAAGAGGCAGTAGATGAGCTAAAAACAGGTAAGTTTTCCAATATTGCAGAGCGTGATCAGAGAAAAGGTTATTCAATGATGGTAAGGTAGTCTACTTCCCCAGTCTGATTTAGAGCTGATCAAAATAACAGTTAACCCAACAGCTATTTATATTCCCCAGAATACAGAGATAAAAAATGGGATAATGATAGATAATAAAATCAATAATGGGGTACCTATAACAATAAAATCTTTAAATTTATAGCCTCCGGGACCATAGACCATTAAATTTGTCTGATATCCGATTGGACTTAAAAAAGCTGAGCTGGAGGCAAAAGTTACTGCCAGAATAAAGGAAAAAGGATTAGCTCCCATTTGATTGGCTGCTCCTACAGCAACAGGAATCATCAGTACTACACTGGCATTATTACTAATTACACTGGTTAAAACTGCAGTAAATAAGTAAAAAAGGCTTAGAATTATCAGTGGCGGAAATATATCTGTTGCCTTCAATAATTGGTGTGCTATAAATTTTGCCGTACCAGTCTGTTCAATTGCCACTCCTAAAGGAATTAATCCTGCCAGTAAGAAGAAAACTTCCCAGTTAATTGCTTCATAAATCTCTCTAGGGTCTACTAAACCTACTGCTGCCATAGCCACAACTCCTCCTAAAGTAGCAATGGAAATCGCAACAATATTTAATGAAGCTAAGGCAATTACAATTCCTATAATCCCGATACCAAGCCCAATATCTCTAATATCATAGTTTGGTGCTTCAGAAATATTTTCTTCAACAATGAAATTTTTATTGTTTTCTAATCGACCTAAAGTTAATTTTGATACTAAAAGAAGTAATACATCTCCTGATCTAAGAGTAAAATTTTTTAAATCATTATATCTTATTTTCTCTCCATGTCTAACTGCTAATAAACTGGCATTATAGCGTTCAAGAAAATTAACATCTTTAATTGTTTTTCCCTCAACAAATGAATTATCAGAGACAATCAATTCTATAACCTTCTGACCCTGAACCGAATCTTCTAATTGACTCTGACTAATTTGACTATCCGGCAGTAATTGGATTCCTTTAGTTTCTATAAAATCTAATAAAGTCTCTCTAGTAGCTCTTATTACTAAATGATCCCCCGTTCTGATGGTCTTAACATTTAACGGCTCCATAAACTGTTCATTTTTTCTTGTCATCTGTATAATATCTAAGTCAGGTTCTATTTCCTTGAAAACTTCACCAATACTTTTACCTAATAAAGGAGAATCTTTTTTAATCTCGACCTCAGTTAAAAATTTATTCATTTCATAGCCTTCTATCAGGTCTTTGTCTTCATAGGTGATGTGTTCAGGAGTTAAGTAATAGCCGATTGTAATTAAGTATAAAAAACCAACTAAAAAAGCTATAATACCCAATTTAGTAAATTCAAATACACCAAAAGGATGGTTGATTAATCTTGCCGAAACTTCACTGCCTAAAATATTAGTTGAAGTTCCAAATAAGGTTATTGTACCCCCAAGCATTGCGGAATAGGAAAGAGGAATTAATAATTTTGAGGGAGAGACCTTTGTCCGTCGAGCCAGATTAGTCACCATTGGAATAAAAGCTGCTACTACAGGGGTGTTATTAATTGCACTGGCAATCACCCCGGTCAGACCAGCAATTGCTCCTACCTGTTTCTTTTTATTATCTCCAGCAAAACCTTCTATTTTGCTGCCTAAAATTTGTACAGCACCGCTATTTTGAATACCTCTGCTGATTACAAACATAGCCATTACAGTTATGGTCGCATTATTACTAAAACCTGATAATGCCTGTTCAGCAGTAACCGCGGTCCAGTTTTTTAAGGTTATCAGAATTACTGGAATTGAAATCGCAATAATCCCCACGGGAAGTGGTTCCCAGATAAATAAAATTAAAACTAAAACTATTAAAAAAATTACTACAGCAACCTGACTGTTAAAAACAGGTGCTTCTAAACTTGATTGAGCTGAACTGTTTGCCGCCTCAACCTTCCCTGCATTAAAAAAAAATACTGCAAAAACTAAAAGTAATACGATAAATGTTTTTTCTTTATATTCCAGCAACTTAAATCCCTCCATTTTAAAAAGTATATATTGTCTATCAACAAAGTAGAGTTTAGAGCAAAAAAATAGCTATTCTTTTATTTCTCGACTAAATCAGCCAGGGTAGTATTTTCTAATATATCAGCAGCATAATCGCGAATTTCTTTGAAGATGGATAACAATTTTTCATTTTTTTCAATTGGAGTTTTTTCATAAAAATGTTCACTAGCTGATTCCACTGGAGCCAGTGCTCCATCAAATAATCTAATAACTTCAGCTAAATTGATTTCAGATGGTGATTTGGCTAACTTATAACCTCCGCCAACTCCTCGTTTGCTTTTCACATATCCTGCACCCTTTAAACTTAATAATATCTGTTCTAAAAATTTTTTCGGAATATTTTTGCGTTTTGCTATTCCATCCATTTTTGCTAATTGATTAGGTTTAACTTGAGCATTTTGAGTAATATCGACTAATGCCAAACAAGCATATTCACTTTTTTTAGATAATTTCATGAGAACCTCCTAATTGTATATTTAATTTCTAAACCTTTCTTTTTAAATTATCACATTTTTATTATTTAATCAAATTACCGCGGGAATTAATTTATATAATTTATCTTGAAAAATAAAAAGATATTTGCTCAGCTAATTTAGGAACCATTTTTAATTACTATTTCTGACATTTTGTTGTTTAAATTGAATCTTTCCTGTATATCAAGTATAATAGACCTGTATTTAAATTCTTGCCGGGAGAGGTTATTTTGTATGTTGAATTGGTATCTGTCCAATACTCTTAGGGGGCGTTACAATGGCTTTGTGGAAGACTAAGTATCGTAAACTAAAATAACAATTATGGAGGGATTAGACTTTGGATCACTTAGATAAACTTGAAAACAGAAGTATTCACATATTACGAGAAGCATACAGTGAATTTAATAATCTGTGTATGCTGTGGTCTATTGGTAAAGACAGTACAGTAATGCTCTGGCTTGCCAGAAAAGCATTTTTTGGGCATGTGCCACTACCATTAGTCCATATAGACACCAGCTATAAAATACCGGAAATGATAGAACACAGAGATAGGCTGGCTAAAGAATGGGAACTGGATATGATCTACGGCCAAAATGAAAAAGCACTTAAAAACAAAGATACTTTTCCAGATGGTAATGCAACTCATTTAGAATGCTGTAAAAGATTAAAAACAGATGCTTTAAAAAATACTCTAAACGGCAGCTGGAGAAGATATCGCTTTAATCACAATAAGGGAAAATATGAGTTGGATGACAATAGAGAAGCATATACGGGAGTAATAGTAGGTGCCAGGGCTGATGAAGAAGGCTCACGCTCAAAAGAAAGATATTTTTCACCTCGTGACATAAATAATGACTGGGATATAGGAGATCAACCTCCTGAATTTTGGGATCAATATAAAACGGATTTTGCTCCAGGTACCCATGTGCGAATCCATCCACTTTTAGACTGGACAGAACTTGATGTTTGGGAATATATAGAAAGAGAACAGATACCAATGGTCTCCCTCTATTATGATCAGGGAGATGGGAGGCGTTATCGTTCTTTAGGCTGTGCTCCCTGTACAAAACCTGTAGAATCTACTGCCAGTACAAATCAGGAGATAATAAAAGAATTAAAAACCGGTAAATTTTCTAATATTGCAGAAAGAGCAGGCAGAGAACAGGATAAAGAAGATGGTGGCGGTTTAGAAGAACTGCGTAAAGATGGATATATGTAGGGGGTACATAAAGTGAATAAAATAAATAAAGAAGAACAGGATTTAAAACTTGTAATTGCAGGCCATGTTGATCACGGCAAGAGTACCATTATAGGCAGGATGCTGGCTGATACAGACTCTTTACCAGAAGGTAAACTGGAACAGGTAAAAGAAACCTGCCGTAAAAACTCAAAACCATTTGAATACGCATTTTTACTCGATGCCCTAAAAGATGAACAGGCACAGGGTATAACTATAGATTCAGCAAGAGTATTTTTTCAGACAGACTTTAGGCAGTATATAATTTTAGATGCACCTGGACATATAGAATTTTTAAAGAATATGGTAACAGGAGCATCAAGAGCAGAAGCAGCTTTACTTGTAATAGATGCAGAAGAAGGAGTACAGGAAAACTCCCGCCGCCATGGATATATGCTTTCCATGCTGGGTATCAAGCAGATAGCAGTCATTGTAAATAAGATGGACTTAGTAGATTATGATGAAGAAAGATATAATAAAATAGTGGATGAATATACTGATTTCTTAGATCAGATAGGTATAGAACCAATGGACTTTATTCCTGTTAGTGGTATGATGGGAGATAATGTAGCTGAGCTTTCAGATAATATGGACTGGTATAAAGGCAAAACAGTACTTAAGCTGCTGGATAAATTCGAAAATGAAGAACTACCACATAATAAACCTTTTAGGATGCCGGTACAGGATGTATATAAATTTACCAAAGGTGGAGATAAGAGAAGAATAGTAGCCGGGACAGTTGCTTCTGGTGAACTAAATGTTGGTGATGAAGTAGTATTTTATCCATCTGGCAAAAGAAGCAGAGTTAAAACAATAGAAGTATTTAATGAAGATAAAAAACATAAGATTAAAGTAGGAAAAGCAGCTGGATTTACTCTGGAAGAACAGATATATATTACAAGGGGAGAAGTTGCTGTAAGGGAAGATGAAATAGAACCTAAATCATCAGCAAGAATAAAAGCGAATCTTTTCTGGCTTGGTAAAGAACCGCTGACCAAAGATAAAGTATATGAACTAAAGCTTGGTACAGCTAGAGCAAAAGCAAGATTAGAAAAAATAAATAGAGTAATAGATGCATCAAATCTAGCTCAGGATGAAGAAAAAGAAAAGATTGAGCGCCATGATGTGGCAGAAGTTATTTTTAAACTGGAAAAAGCAATTGCATTTGATAGGGCAGGAGAAATAGAAGAGACAAGCCGATTTGTTATTGTAGATGATTTTGAAATAGCAGGTGGAGGAATTGTTTCAGATGCTTTAGAAGATGAACAGAGCTGGCTTAGAGAAAAGGTAATAAGAAGAAATTACAAATGGGAACAGAGCATAATTAGCAGAGAAGAAAGGGCTGAAAAATATAATCAAAAATCAACACTGATCCTTATTACAGGAGAAGAAGATGTAGGCAAAAAACCAACAGCTAAAGCTTTGGAAAAAAGGCTTTTTGATGACGGCAAAATAGTCTATTTTATGGGTATAGGTAACCTGCTGTATGGTGTTGATGCAGATATCAAAAATGGAACAGACAATCATAAAGAAGAACATCTGCGCAGGCTGGCTGAGGTATCACACCTTATGCTGGATGCA
Organism: Halanaerobium sp. DL-01; assembly: GCF_003338615.1. Taxonomy (NCBI): domain Bacteria; kingdom Bacillati; phylum Bacillota; class Clostridia; order Halanaerobiales; family Halanaerobiaceae; genus Halanaerobium; species Halanaerobium sp. DL-01. The sequence continues at coordinate 3,112 of NZ_QPJN01000006.1, read as the reverse complement.
GGAGCTATTCTGATAGTGACTGCAGTAGAACTGACCCAGAGTGATTTAGAAATTATAAAAACAACCGTTAACCCACAGCAGATAGAAACAGTCTGGCTGGGAGAAAACGTTACTACAGATATAGATTATGATCTTCATATTCCAGAATTTACTTCTGAAAAAGAAGTATCGGCAAAAATAAAAGCTTTACTTCAGGATAGGGGGATTATCTTTAGACCATGGTAGATAATATAAGCTGGCATAAAGGTAAAATCGATAAAAAAGCAAGAGAAGAAAAGCTTAAACAAAAAGGAATGGTAATCTGGTTTACCGGACTTTCAGGTTCAGGTAAATCAACAATAGCAGTAGAAGTTGAGAAACTCCTATTTCAGAAGGGCAGAACAGTTTATAGACTGGATGGAGATAATATAAGGTATGGCTTAAATAAGGATCTGGGATTTTCTCCTGAGGATAGAACTGAAAACATAAGGAGAATAGGAGAAGTGGCTGCATTATTTGCTGATGCAGGCTTGATAACTCTTGTTTCCTTTATATCTCCTTACAAGAAGGGGAGAGAACATGCAAAAAAAGCAGCTGGTGAAGATAATTTTAAAGAGGTCTATGTTAAAGCAGATGTTGAGACATGTGCCAGGAGAGATCCTAAAGGACTTTATGAGAAAGTTCAAAGAGGAGAAATAGATAATTTTACAGGGATTTCAGCACCATATGAAGAGCCTGAAAACCCTGATCTTATTATAGATACAAAAAAGCTGACTATTGAGCAGTCAGCCCAAAAAGTAATTGAAATGATAAATAAGGAGCTTGTAGATTAATGATAGATTAATGAATTTATCAAAGAAATCTGAGTATGCCTTCCTCGCTTTGACAATGTTCGCAGTATTGATGATGAAAGTGAAGAAAAATATAATCAATATTTTACAATGTTTAAATTAGTTAGTGAGTATTTAGAGAATAAATTCCCAAAAGAAGGTTTATATTTAAAAGAAGATGAGAATGAGGATAACTATATAGATTTTGAAAAAGAAACATTTGAAAAGGTCAAAGTAAAAGAGAATAATTCATTTAAAACTTACAATAAAAGTAAAAATAAAGAAAAATGGTCTTTAAATCTTCCTGATAATTTAATAAATGGAGTAGAGCGGGCTGCTGCATAATAATATTTATATAAGTTTGTTTTAGAAAGGAGATATATAATGGGAGATAATAAAGAGAAATACTCCAAATTTATTGATTCAATTAAAATAGATGAAATATTTTTAAAAAATATTGATTTAACTCGCAGTTCAATTATTTTAGAAGAAAAAGGCGATCTAAAATTTGAAATTGAAAATGTTAGTTCGAATTTAAGAAATAAGAATGATTCTTTTAAAGAATTAATTTAAAATAGAAATGATTTAAAAGATACAGTTGAGGGACTTGACCCTGTTTATGAATTAAGGAAAAAGATATTGTTATGTAATTCTTATTGGCTTCGTGACACAGAATCACGAAATAGAGCTTTATTTAAAATGCCAAAATATAATGAACATTATGATTGGTATGGTGGAGGTCATTGGGCAGAAAAAATTGTCTCAGAAATAGGGAAAGAATTAAATTTAAAAGTTCCAAAAATTGATTTAGCTCTTTATAACAACAGTCATGGTTGTATTAGTTATAGGTTTTTAAATAAGGATGAAATCTTAAAAGAAGGCGTAGACCTAATGAGCTATGAAATTACTGAGGCTAATAGACAAAATTATACTCTAAATAATATTTTGAGTGATCTAAAAGAATATGATTTAATTGAAGAGCTTATTGAAATATTATTATTTGATGGGTTTATTGGTCAAACTGACAGACATGAAGAAAATTGGGGAATAATAGTTTCTGAAAAAAATGATATCACCCCAAAATTAGCCCCAATTTATGATAATGCCTCTTCTTTAGCAAGAGAAAGATTACCACATCATGTTGAGAAGCTTCTTAAGGATGATAACTTTTTTAGATCCTATTTAAGAAAATGCAAATCTTGTATTAGACTAAACGGTGATGAAAAAATTACACAGTATGATATGCTCTACTATTTAAATCAGAGCTATTCGGATATATATAAAGATTTTATTACTAAATTAAAATTACTGAAAGAAGATATTATTCGAGAGATTGTTTTTAAAGTACCTGAAAATTTTATGAGTGAAAACCAAAAGAAATTAGTTCTTAAGATATTAATGGAACGCAGAAGCTGGATGTTAGATTTAGTTGAGAAGGAAGGTGATTGATTATGGTAATTGCTAAACACAAAAATGAACTTCTAGTTGTTTGGAAGGATCCAGATACTAGAGAAAGAATTGTAATTGGTAGGCTGTGGAAAGAAAATGGGTTATTTCATTTTAAATATATTAGAGAAGATGAGAATGAACATGGCAGTATTGAATATGCACTTCAGATGGGATATAAGCCGATTAAGATTTTTGAAGATATTGATCAAAAATATACTTCTGACAAATTATTTGCTCCATTTCTTAATAGATTAAATGGTAAAGATAGAAAAAACAAGCCATTTGAAGCACTGAAAAGAACTGGAGGAAGACTGAGTACAGATACATTAGAATTTATGGAGCCTATTGATGAAGAGAAGAAATGTAGAACAGTTAAATTCAATATTGCAGGTTGGAGACATTATGATGGAGATAAAGCTTTAGAAAGCTTAGAATCTGGACAGGAACTTCATTTAGAAATTGAAGAAGATAATATTTATGATATGCATGCAATTGAAATCTGGACTAAAGATAAAGAGTACAAACTTGGTTATGTTCCAGCTGTTTACAGTAGGTATATTGATAAGCTGGTAGAAGATGGAGAATATGATGCTGTAATTGATGAGGTTAATCCTAAAGCTGGGCCTTATCAAATTTTAGAAATTAGATTTAGAGGTAAGATGGTTAAGCCAAAGGTGGAAGAGACCAAATTTTCTATTGCTTAGAAAATATAATATGAATTAATGAATCCGCTACTTTAATTTGTAGCGGTTATTTTTAGAGTAAATTGCGAAGCAAATGAGGCTTTTAATAACAGTAAGTACAGAGGGTGATAATTTTTCTTTACCCCAGAAACAGGGTATATAAGGGTATTA
>NZ_QPJN01000005.1:0-104080 GCF_003338615.1 Halanaerobium sp. DL-01 | reverse complement strand
AATACAAAAGGCAAGTTAGAGGATATACTGTTGGGCTAACAGGATTTTAAGCCTGTGGAGATGGTGGGTTACCACTTCTAAGAAGCAGGAATCCTCGTGGGCTTGCCCCGAGGAGGGTCAATTCAATTAGTGTCACTAATTACATTATAAGAGGAGGAACAGAAAATGAAAGGGAGAAACAATTATGTTAAAATCACCCTGGTTATAACTGCAGCCATAATTTTATCAGCTAGTTTATCTGTTTATGCTGTTGATGGAAGGGAAGTAATGGAAAGAGTTGATGAAAGAGATACAGGAAAAACAAGACATGTACTTATGGGTATGGATTTAATAGATGAAAATGGAAACGTGAGGCCCAGGGTTGTTGAGGTCTGGTCCAAAAAAATTGATATAAAAAACGATTTAGATCAGACAATTATGATGTTTCATGAACCAGCTTCTGTAAAAAATACTCGTTTTTTACAGATTGAAAATGATGGACAAGATGATGATCAATGGATATATCTTCCTGATTTGGGCAGAGTAAGAAGAATATCTGGGGGTCAGGGTGAAGATTCGTTTATGGGAACAGATTTTACATATGATGATATGAAATCCAGAGAGATAGATGATTTTGTATATGAGATGCTTAAAGAGGAAGAAATCAATGGTTATGATTGTTATGTTGTAGAAGCTGTACCAAAAAATCCAGAAGAGGAGCAGTATGCTAAAACAATAAGTTGGGTGACAAAAGAACATTATGTACCTTTAAAAGTAGAAATGTATCATAAAGACACTAAAAAATTGTATAAAGAGATGGTTGTGGAAAGTAAAGTAGAAAAGGTAAGTGGAGTCTGGACTGTGTATTCTATACTAATGAAGAATCTAGACACAGGCCACAGCACAAGATTATATGTAAAACAGCAGAATGGGAAATATCTGCTTGAATATAATAAAAAGATTAGTGACAGAAGATTTACTCAGCAGTATCTTAAAACAGGGCGTTAATGCAGGGGGAAATTAAAATGTTTAAAAATAGAAGTTTAATTTTTATAACTGCAGCTGTTTTCATTTTAATTGCGACAAATTCTATCTCTGCTTTTAATGGAAGCAGTTTTTATGGAGATGAAAAAACATCAGTTGAGGTAGGTGGAGAATTTTTCCCGGAATACAGGATAATGACTGATAATGGTGATTTGGAAGAAAATATAATGGGAGAAATAAATTTTACTTACCCTGGTAAAACACATGAATTTAAATTTCTGCTCGATTTTCAGGCTGGAGCAGCAGAAGAAATTGATTTTGATGAAGCATATTACCGCTACTATGGTGATAAATATCATTTTCTAATTGGAAAACACCGCCTAATATGGGGCACAGGAGATAAAGTTCATGTTGTTGATAATTTAAATCCAGAAGATATGAGTGATTTTATAAATCGAGAATATAAGGATAGGCAGATAGGCGAAGAAATGTTAAAAATAGACCGCTACTTTAGGGGAGGTAATGCCAGTCTTGAATTTGTTTACACACCTGATTTTAATGGACACAGGCTGGCGGATGACCCTGATAGCCCACTTGGAAACTGGATAATTAATCCTTTTGCTGATAAGTTTGAGCTTTCAGATCTGGCGGTTATTACACCATATACACAGACAGATATAATAAATAAATTTGAAAATTCTTTAGAAGGCGAAGAAAATCAATTTGGTCTCCGCTTTACAGACAGCAGACAGGGCGTGGATTATGGTTTCAGCTATTATAAAGGTTATCTTAGAGAACCAAGTTATAATCCTCAGGCCTTAAAACAGGGTTTAGATAATATAGATTTAAGTTCAAGTATAAGTTCAGCTGAATTTAATAAAATTTTAACTAATGCTGATTTACACTATGATGAAGTAGATATTTTTGGTTTTGAATTGGCGGGAGCTGCTGCTGATATAAACAGCCGTTTTGAATTAGCCTACTATCGAACAGATGATACATCTGGTAATAATCCATCAGTAAAAAATAATAGAATAGCCTGGATTATAGGTGGAGATAGAGATCTCCCCATAAATAATATTAATTTAAATATTCAGTTTAAAGGCACAAAAATTCTTGATGATGAACAGATTCAAAAAAATCATATTGATTACAACCCAGAGGGGGATTATACCTCACATAGAGCAATTGTAAAACTTAAAGACAGCTACAGCAGTGAAAAAATAATTCCAGAATTAACCTGGATTTATAATCTGAACGATAATGATTACAGTCTGGAAGCTGCTGTAGATTATGAACTGCAGCAGGATCTGCATCTTGAGCTGTCTCACAAAATATTTAATGGAGATAGAGAGACTACTTTTGGTCAATTTGATGATAATGACTTTACATCAGTAGGATTAAGATACAGCTTTTAGCCTGTACTGAGAGATGATGTCAGTATAATTGCAAAAAATATTATAAATTAATATCTGACAGGTTGACATTAAAAAGATGTCTGGATATAATAGTTTTGTGTACTTAAGGGTTTAAATACATATAAGTGATAGAGCGGGGGTGAATGTAGACAATGGCTCACGTAATTTCTGACGACTGTATCATGTGCGGTGCCTGTGAACCAGAATGTCCTGTGGATGCTATCAGCGAAGGTGATACACAGTATGTGATCGATGCAGATACCTGTATTGATTGTGCTGCATGTGTTGCTGTATGTCCTGTTGATGCAATCAGCCAGGCATAAATTTTCCAATAGGACCGGAGTGGTTAATACTCCGGTTTTTTTATTTGTTTTTATCTAAATCAGCCAAGAAAAATCCATCTAAATCTTGTTTTTGATTTAGGAGGAGAGGCACACTTAACTATAATTTTAATATTATGGAGAAAATTAAGCAGGATTTAATATTTGTATATAGAATAAATATATGAAGACAATTAAAATAAGGAGATGAGATTTATGCATATGCATGAGTTAAAAAGTGTTGATCCCGAAATGGCTGATATAATTGCAGAAGAAGAAAAACGTCAGGCCCAGAATATTGAACTTATTGCCTCCGAAAATTTTGTTAGTGAGGCTGTAATGGAAGCCGCCGGTTCTGTGTTGACCAATAAATATGCAGAAGGATATCCACATAAAAGATATTATGGCGGCTGTGAAGTAATAGATAAAGCAGAAGAGCTGGCAATAAAGAGGGCAAAAGAGCTTTTTAAAGCAGAACACGTAAATGTACAGCCCCATTCAGGTTCACAGGCAAATCAGGCAGTATATTTTTCTCAGGTTCCAATCGGAGGAACAGTCCTGGCCATGGATCTGACACATGGAGGGCACCTCACTCATGGAAGTCCTGTAAATATGTCGGGTAAATATTATAATTTTGTCCATTATGGAGTAACAAAAGATAAGGAAATTATAGATTATGATCAGGTAGAAAAATTGGCAGAAGAAGTTAAACCCGAACTCATTGTTGCAGGAGCCAGTGCATATCCGCGTGTTATTAACTTTCACAGATTTAGAGAAATAGCAGATAAAGTTGGAGCCCTATTTATGGTGGATATGGCTCATATAGCAGGTTTAGTAGCAGCAGATCTGCATCCAAATCCGGTACCGGAAGCAGATTTTGTGACAACTACAACTCACAAGACACTTAGAGGTACCAGAGGAGGAATGATTCTCTGTAAAAAAGAATATGCAAAAGATATTGATAAGGCAATTTTCCCGGGCCTGCAGGGTGGTCCTCTAATGCACATAATAGCAGCAAAAGGTGTGGCTTTTAAAGAAGCACTGACAGATGAATTTGTGGAATATCAAAAGCAGATAATAAAAAATGCTAAAGTGCTTGCAGAGACCTTAAGCAGTTACGGTATGCGCCTTGTATCAGGTGGAACAGACAATCATATGATGCTGGTAGACTTAAATAACATGAATATAACAGGTAAGGATGCAGAAGCAGCACTAGATAAAGTAGGAATTACAGTCAACAAAAATACAATTCCCTTTGAGACAAGAAGTCCGTTTGTAACAAGTGGAATCAGAATAGGAACACCAGCTGTAACAACACGGGGAATGAAAGAGAAAGATATGAAGAAAATAGGAGAATTTATATTTGAAGCATTAAAAGCCTCAGATGATGAAAAAACCCTTGCAGAACTCAAAAAAGAGGTACATAAATACTCCGAAAAATTTGTTTAAGAATAAATAAAATTGTTGCACTGTGGAAAGTTTTAAATAAGAAATTCCTATCATGAAATGCTTTTAAATCGTAATGATACCAAAAATCGTTTTTTTGCAGTGTAATTATAAAATCAAAATAAAGATAAAAAAGGCCGGGGCTGCCCCGGCCTTTTTAATAAGAAAGGATAAAAATGAGTATAAAATTAATTGCATTTGATCTTGATGGAACTCTGCTTAATAATGAACACCAGCTGGAAATGGAAACAGTTGAAACAATAAAAAAATTACAGTCAAAAGGAATAACAACACTTACTGCAACAGGTAGAATGTTCTGCTCCGCTCTGCCCTATATTAAACAGCTGAATATCAAAGAAGCTGTTATAAATTATAATGGAGCCCTTGTTGTAGATCCAGTAAAAGAAGAAGTTATATTTCATGATCCAATACCACTTAAAACTGCAAGAGAGATTATTGAATTTGCTGCAAACGAAGGCTATTATCTGCAGGTTTACCTTGATGACAGACTTTTTATAGAAAAAAAACAGGAAGAAACATCTATATACGAAAAGACAGCTGGTATAAAGGCAGAAGAAGTCGGCAGTTTAAATGAATTTATCAAAAAGCCGCCAACAAAACTGGTAATAATAGAAAATGATTCAAAACTGCACAAGGAAATATATAATAAACTGTCAGAAAAATTTGCTGACAGACTTGAAGTAACAACTTCTATTAATAATTTTGTGGAAATGACAGCTAGAGATATTTCTAAGGCATCAGCCTTAAAAAAAATTGCAGATAAACTGTCTGTAAACAGAGAAGAAATTATGGCTTTTGGTGATGGATTAAATGATCTTAAAATGCTGCAGTGGGTTGGACATGGTGTGGCTATGGAAAATGGACATCCGGAATTAAAAGAAAACATAAAAAATATCGCTCCCAGAAATATAGAACTTGGTGCAGCAAAATATTTAAAAGCTTACTTTAATTTATAGTAGAATTATTCTGCCAGATCGACATCAGTTTGTAAAGCATTACTTCACAGTGATATAATAATTCTATAGACTAATATTTACTGTTTGATTTTTATCACTTTTATTTTACTTTTACTGGGCGCTGAAAGATTGCCGGCATTTATGGGAGTTGTCGGACTGTGTTGATAATTAATGCAAGTTCAAGGATGTTTAATTAATATTAGAGGGGAAGGGGATTGTTTTATGAGTGAATATTATCTGGGCATAGATCTGGGAGGAACCAAAATATTGACCGGACTTGGAGATGGAGAAGGAAATATCCTTGCATCTTCTCGTCGAGATACTCAGGCCGAGATGGGGGAAAAACATGTTATAAATAATATATTTAAGACAGTTGAGGATGTGCTCAAAAAAGCAGGTATTGCTACCGGTCATATAAAAGCACTTGGTATAGGTAGTCCTGGACCACTTGACATAAAAAACGGTATAATTGTTGAAAATTCCAATCTTCCCTGGAAAAAGGTACATATTGTAGAAATTATAGAAAATAAATTTAATATCAAAACCGTGCTGGAAAATGATGCTAATGCAGCTGCACTTGCAGAAAAATGGTTTGGAGCTGGAAGAGATGTTGACGATATGGTTTACCTCACAATTAGCACAGGAATTGGCGGGGGATCAGTAATAAAAAAAGAACTTTTTAGCGGATATTCTAATAATGCCTGTGAGATTGGTCATACTGTTATTGACCCGAATGGACCTCTCTGTGGATGTGGTAATCACGGCTGTTTGGAGTCTTTTGCATCTGGTAAATCTATTAGCAGGATGGCCAAAGAAGCGGTAAAATCCAAGCAGAGTGATCTTATATTAGAACTTGCAGATGGAGATATGGATAAAATTGATGCTGCTGTCTGTGCTGAGGCTGCCAGAAAAGGGGATAAAACAGCAGCAGAGATATTTTCGACCACAGGTTTTTATCTGGGGATAGGATTAGGCAATGTTGTTAATATTTTTAATCCACAGCTGATAGTTTTGGGAGGTGGGGTCATGAAGGCCTCTGATCTGTTTTTAGATAAGGCTCTTGAGGTTATGCACCAGAATGCTCTGGATGCATCTTTGTCTGTGCTAGAAGTAAAAAAAGCTGAATTGGGTGATAAAATAGGTTTAATGGGAGCACTGGCGGTTGCCATGAAAGAAAGGTTAATAAAAAATGGATAATAAGGAAAAATTACTTGTTTTAGATATTTTTAATAGGTTTGATATAGAAATTATTGCAGGTAAGGCAGGTATAAAGCGGGAGATCACTGTGAGTGATATAAAACGGCCGGGAATAGAGCTGGCCGGTTTCTGGAAATATTTTACTCCAGAGAGGATAAATTTAATAGGAAAGACTGAAATATCATTTCTCAATGAGCTGGAAGCAGATATTTTAAAACAGAGAATCGAACAGTTTGTTTCATATGATCCTGTCTGTATTATTGTTTCCAGTGGAGAAAAAGTTCCTGACCTGCTGGTCGAAAAGGCAGAAAAAGAAGGAATACCTCTTTTTTCTACCAAAATTTCTACAACCAGATTCAGCAGTATGCTGCTGAATTATCTGGAAGAGAAGCTGGCTCCAGTAAAGACAATTCATGGAGTTCTGGTGGATATCTATGGAATTGGAGTACTTATCACAGGAGAAAGCGGTATCGGGAAAAGTGAAACAGCAATTGAACTTGTAAAAAGAGGGCACAGACTTGTAGCCGATGATATAATAGAACTTCGCAAAGTGGCGGAAATGCGTTTAACAGGTATGGCACCAGAAAACTCACGCTATTTTTTGGAGATGAGGGGTATTGGTATTATAAATGTAAAAAATCTTTTTGGAGCTGGAGCCGTAAAGAATTCTTCTCCTATAAACCTGGTGACACGGCTGGAGAACTGGAAAAAAGGAGAAGAGTATGAACGTCTGGGACTTGACAGCCGGAAAACAGAAATAATGGGTATTGGAGTTGAAGAAATTTTGATACCTGTCAAACCGGGGAGGAATCTGGCCCTTGTACTTGAAGTTGCAGCCATGAATTTCAGAATGAAGTCAATGGGTTATAATGCTGCTGCAGATTTTGCTGAAAATATTTTGAGAAGATAACTGGAGGTAGGTGTCGGTGATTTTGGCTGTTAAAGAAGAAATTTTAGTAAAAATAATAACTTTTGTACTGCTGATAAATATTATTTTAATGATATCACTGTTTAGTATCATTGTTGAAGCAGCAGCTGACAGTCATGTTATTTTTAATAAAATGGATAATGCTGGAGATGATTATGGACCCGGCACTTACAATTATCCTTTAAACCATATTTTTAAGAAAGAAGGACACCTGTTTGATCTTCTGTCATTAACTATTTATGAGTCTGAAAAACACTACAGTTTTGAATTTAAATTTACTAAACTTAGCGATCCCTGGAACAGCAGATTTGGGTTTAGTCTGCCGCTGATAGAAATATATTTTGATAATAAAGATGGTGGAGCAGATAAGCTCTTTCAGAAAGGCGCCAATATAAGTTTTTCCGAGGATTTTAAATGGGATAAATATCTTAAAATAAGCGGCTGGTGGGTGCGTCTGTTTGAACCTGATGATATAGGAAAAGATCTTTACAATTTAAACGAAAATGCACTTATTGATCCTTTTGCTGCAAAAACAGCTGTTGTGGACAAAAGGGAGAATACAATAATTATGAGAATTGCAAAAAAAGAGCTGGGTCTGCTTGATAACAGCAAATTTGTTCTGCTGATAGGGAGTTTTGACCCTTTTGGTTTTGGCCACTATCGGAGTGTTTCAGATACTCCTGCTTCCTGGCAGTTATATGACTTAAGCGGCAGAGATATAAAAAAAGCTCCCAGTGTGGTTGATATTCTGGTTCCAGATGGTAAAGATCAGAAAAAAATACTTTCGGAAGGCGATTTGCCGGTGGTTCCTTATCTGAAGTTAAAACCATCAATGCCTGTTTTTAAAAAACTGACAGCATATTATTTTACAGAAAAAAACTTAATTATTGTATTTGCATTTCTATTTTATTTGTATTTAATCTATGTTTTTATAAAAAAGTATAAAGTTTAATTTAAACATAATATAGATTAATATAGTACAGATTCAATAATGAATTGGGCGGGCATATAAAGTTATGGAAGAGGTGAAATGATGTCAGATAAATCTTTAAAATTTTGCCGGGATATTTTATCTAAAGTTTCCAGGAGCTTTGCTCTGACAATCCCTATGCTGGATGATATAATTCGAAATGAGGTACTTGTTACATATCTTCAGGACAGAATTCTGGATAATTTTGAAGATGAGGTAGAAGAATTAGACTTTGCAAAAAGGAAAATGCTGATGGATACTGTCAGCAAAATATTTTCCAGTAGAGATTATGACAGAAATGAAGATTTTGAAATTATAGAAAAAAACAGCAGCTTAATTAAAAACCCGTCTTTAAGAGAGTTGAGTCACAACATAAGACAGGTTCATGCAGCCTATGATAAATTTGATGATCAGATAAAAGTATTTTCCTACAGCTGGTTTGTAGAAATGAATCAGGGTATGCAGAAATATTTGCAGAAAAAAGTGAGGACTTTTTCTGAACTGGATGAATACTGCTATTATGTAGCGGGAACCGTAGGAGGTTTTTTAACAGATCTCATTATTTACAAAATGGATATGGAAGATAGAAAAAAAGAAGTACTTAAGGAAAATTTTAATGAAGCAGGACTTTTTCTGCAGAAAGTTAACCTTATTCGTGATATTAAGGATGATCTGGAAAATAGGGCCAAACATTTTTGGCCACTTGCAGATCTAAAAATTACTGAAGAGGAGCTGAGAGATAAAGAGAATAAGTCAGGAGCTCTTAAAGCTTTAAATACAATGCTTAAAGATGCAGGCAAACATACTGAAGCACTTGTTAAATATTATAGGGCACTCCCAGATGAGCTTTCTGGATATAAGAAGTTTTTTGCGGTAAATAATGCACTGGGTGCTGCCACTTTAGAGAAGTTAAAAGATAACAAAGAAATATTTTATGGCAGCAGACCTGTTAAAGTATCGAAAATAGAATTTTTAAAAATATTAAAATCACCGGAAAAATATTTTATCAAAAAAATCCAGAAATTGAGCCTATAATTGGGAGCAGGATTGATGTTTTACTTTTTTATCAGCTTGATGTAAAATTAAATTAAGACAGATTATATAGGTTTTGAGAGGAGCCAGTTAAGCAGATGAATTTTTTTATAATAACAGGAATGTCTGGTGCTGGAAAATCAGTCGCCCTTAATTATTTTGAAGATAAGGGCTATTTCTGTGTGGATAATCTGCCGCCAGCACTTATATCAAAATTTGCAGAATTATGTTCAAAGTCAGAGATGAATAAGATTGCACTTGTAAGTGATATCAGAGGACGAGAATTTTTTACCGAATTATTTGAAGAACTTTCAAAACTGGAAGAATTACAGATTGATTATGATATATTATTTTTAGAAGCTTCAGATGAAGTTTTAATTAGAAGGTATAAGAAAAGCCGAAGAAGGCATCCCCTTGATCAGCAGGGAAGGATTTTAGAAGCTATCAAACGGGAGCGAAAAATTTTAGAAGAATTGAAAGGTAGGGCTGCAGAAACAATTGATACCAGCAATCTGGATATTAAAGAGTTTTATAAAAATCTCAGCCGCCTGCTCAATTTTGAGGAAAATTCAAAAGAATATCTGCCCATTACTCTGCTTTCGTTTGGATTTAAATATGGTCTGCCCCGTGATGCTGATCTGGTTTTTGATGTAAGATTTCTTCCCAATCCTCATTATATTTCATCATTAAAAAACCACACTGGGGAAGAGAAAGTAGTACGGGATTATGTATTGAAATGGCCTGTTACTCAAAAATTTCTGCAGAAATTTTATGCTCTGCTTGATTTTTTGCTTCCTGAATACAGAAAAGAGGGAAAAAGCCACCTTACTATCGCTATTGGTTGTACAGGTGGTAAACACAGATCTGTAACCACAGTTGTGAAACTTGCTGAAAGATTAAAAAAGATGGATTATAAGATAAATATAGATCACCGTGATTTAGATAAATGAGGAAGTGAAAGATTATGAATTTTTGGAAGTGGTTTTTACCCGGACTGGGGGTTAAAAGATGGCTGTTTTTAACTCTGCTCGGAATGATAATTTTGAGTGCGGGGATGAATCCATTTTTTGGTTTTGATCTAACATTATATCTTGAGAGCATATTATCAAATATAATAACAGCTGTTTTTCCAGCTTATTATGCTGTTATATTAAAATTTGTTGGGCTTTTTATGATTTTTTTCGGAATATTTATTATTTATTATTCCCTTTATAAAATTAAAGATGAACTGAACAAACAGCTTGCTCCGAATGATGAGCTAATAGACATACTCTATAAAAAGAAAAAGCTCAAAAAAGGGCCGGAAATTGTAGCTTTTGGTGGTGGAACAGGTCTGTCAAACCTGCTTAGAGGTTTAAAAAAATACAGTGATAATATAACAGCAGTGGTGACAGTGGCTGATGATGGTGGAAGTTCGGGTAGGCTCAGAGATGAGATGGGAATTCTTCCCCCGGGAGATATCCGCAACTGTCTTGTTGCACTTGCCGATAGAGAACCTCTGATGGAAAAACTTTTTCAGTATCGCTTTCAGTCAGAAGGACAGCTGGGAGGCCACAGTTTTGGTAATCTGTATATAGCTGCTATGACTGAGGTGCTGGGTGATTTTGAAGAAGCAGTTAGAGCTTCCAGCAAAATTCTTGCAATTCGCGGTCGAGTTCTTCCAGCCTCCAATGAAGATATAAAGCTGGGAGCACATTATCAGGATCGGGAAACGAGGATTGGAGAATCTGCCATTCCTGCTTATAACAAAAAAATAGAAAAAGTGTTTCTTAAGCCGGAAACCGCTGCAACAACTCCAGAAGTTTTGGAGGCAGTAAAAAATGCAGAAATTATTCTAATTGGACCGGGAAGCCTTTATACAAGTATTTTGCCCAACTTGCTTATCAAAGGTATTCCAGAATCTCTCAAAAAGAGCAGTGCATTAAAAATATATATTGCAAATGTTATGACTCAGCCGGGGGAAACAGATGGTTATACTGCCGCCGATCATGCCCGGGCAATAATTGATCATGTTGGTGAGGGATTATTTGATTATATAATAGTAAATGGAGAAAAAGGTTCTGCTGAAGTGATGAAACGTTATGAAGCAGAGGGTGCATTTCCTGTAAAGGTTGATGAAAAACGGCTAAAAGAGATGAACCTAAAAATAATAGAAAAAAATTTGCTTATGTCAGACAGCTATCTGCGTCATGATCCTGATGCACTGGCAGAGGTGATTTACAGGTTGTACGAAAGTAGGTGAAAATATGTCTTATACAGATCGGGTAAAGGATGAGCTGGTCAGGTATGAAAATAGAAGTTATGAAGAACAGCTTGCAGAGTTGGCAGCACTTATCAGAATGAATGGTTCTATTCAGATTTCCGAAAGGCACCTTGCTGTCAAAATAAAGATTTACCATGGCAATCTCGCCAGAAGAATTTTTTCTCTGATAAAAGAAAGGTTTGGCTTTAATATAGAAATTATTGTACGTCAGAACAGGAAATTTAACCGCAAACACAGCTATGAACTGATTCTGACACCACAGCCTGGAATAAGGGAATTTCTGCTTGAACTTGGATTTTTGAATCCCAAAAATAATCTTATTTTCCGCATAAAGGAAGAATATCTCAAAAACAGAAAGCTGGCCCAGGCATATCTGAGAGGCATCTTTTTGGGGGGAGGTTCTATAAATAGCCCTAAAAGCGAATATCATTTGGAATTTAGATGTGAGAGAAGCAGTCTGTCCGATGACCTTATCGATTTGCTGAAAAAATTTGAATTAAACCCACATCAGACCGAACACAAAGAAAATTATGTAATATATTTCAAAAACTATGAGGAAATTGTCAAAATTTTGAATATTATTGGTGCTCATAAGGCACTGCTTGATATGGAAAATATTCAGATTGTTAAACAGGTAAAAAATGATGTCAATAGAAAGGTGAATTTTGAAACAGCAAATCTTGAAAAAACAGTTTCTGCTGCCACAGATCAGCTGGAAAATATAAAACTTATTGAAAACAAAAAGGGACTGAATGTTTTAAGTAGAAGCTTAAAGGAGATTGCAGAGCTGAGGAAAGAAAATCCGTATGCAAGTCTTAAAGAACTTGGAGAAAAATTAGATTTAAGTAAATCAGGGGTTAATCATAGATTTAGACGTTTAAAAAAATTAGCGGACGAAATTCGGGGGTAATGATAATGGAACTTGATTTTAATCTCCAGATGGAACAACAGCAAAAATTAGTAATGACTCCCAGCCTGCAGATGGCGATTGAACTCCTGCAGTATTCAGGCCAGGAGCTTAATGAATATGTGGAAGAAGAACTTCAGGAAAATCCAATGCTTGATCGAGAAGAAGTAAATATAGACGATCATTTTGAAGCAAGGATTAGAAATCAGTATCAGAATTTTTCCGGAAATAATTTTTCTGGTGAAGATGAAGAAAGAGATTACAGTTTTGAAAATATGGTTCAGTATAGACCAGATCTTTATGAACATTTAGAAAATCAGCTTTTTGAAGTAATTTCACCTTCAGAAATCAGTATAGGCAGATATATAATAGGAAATTTAAATGAAAGTGGTTTTTTAGAAGAAGATCTAGACAGCATAAGTAAAAAACTGAATGAAAGCAGAGAGAAGGTGGGAAAAGTTCTCTCTGCAGTACAAAATTTAGATCCTTCGGGAATTGGGGCAAGAGATCTACAGGAAAGTCTTCTTATACAGCTGAACAATTCTATGTTTGATACAGATTTGGCTGAAAAAATTATTAGAGATTATTTTGAAGAACTAACAGAACAGAGGTATGAAGATATTATCTCTTCATTAGAAGAAAGTTCTGAAGATATATGGGCTGCACTAAACCTGATCAGCACTCTGGATCCAGCTCCAGGTAAGCAGCTCACTCAGGAAAAGGAACCTGAATATATAATACCGGATATTATTGTTAAAGAGATAAAAGATGATTATGTGATAATTTTAAATGAAAAAGCAAGCCCAACTCTCCGCATAAATCCGATGTATTTTCAAATGATGAAAGAAAAAAATGACAGTGAAACCGCAGAATTTTTGGAGAAAAAATATAAGTCAGCACTCTGGCTGATAAAAAGTATTGAACAGAGGAGGATGACTGTTTATAGACTTTCAAGGGCAATTGTAGAACGGCAGAAAGAATTTTTTGATAAAGGAATTGAATTTCTAAAAACAATGACCATGGATGAGATTGCAGAAATTATCGATATGCACGAATCAACTGTCAGCAGAGCAGCCAGCGGTAAATATATGCAGACACCCAGAGGTCTGTTCAGCCTTAAATTTTTTTTCTCCAGTGGTATTAATGGAATTTCCTCTCACAGCATAAAGGCTATTATCCGCAAATATATAGAAGCAGAAGATCCAGAATCTCCTCTCAGTGATTCTAAACTATCAGATTTAATTTCACATAATGAAAATCTGGATCTTAATAGAAGGACACTGGCTAAATATAGAAATGAAATGGGAATTGCCTCTTCACGTAAAAGAAAAAAGAAATATAAGCATCCTTAATAGATTTTTAATGCTGATAATAAAATTTTTTTGATATCTAGGCAGGAATTATTAGATTACTATAGAATATATTATTGTAGGTGAATAAATGGAAGTTTGATTTCCAAGTCTGTTTTTATCATTATCGGGACATTTTTGTTCCATTTGGTCAAAATCGTTCCAACACGGAGGATTATTATGAAAAAGCTTTTCAAAATTCAGGAAAAAATAGTACCTGAAATAGTAGAAACTGCACAAATACGTTATAATATACTTAGAAGTATTTATTATCATCAGCCTGTTGGTAGAAGGGCACTTGCTCATATGCTTGATTTAAGTGAAAGAAAGGTAAGAAATGATCTCGAATTCTTTGAAAAAAATTATTTTATAAGAATTACTCCTGCTGGTACACAGATTACTAGAACTGGGGAAGAATTTTTGGTAGAATTAGATGAGTACATTAAAGAATTGCGAGATATTAAAAATTTGGAACAAAAACTTGAAAAGATGCTGGGCTTAAAAAAAGTTAAACTTGTTAATGGAGCTGTATCAGAAACTGACCGAAAAGTAGAAATAGGCAGGTTGGCAGCACAGCTGCTTCAGGAAGAAATTAAAAATGGAGATATACTGGCAGTTACTGGGGGGACAACACTGGCAGAAGTTGCAGCACGTATGGACAGCAGACAGGAAGTTAGTGATGTGCTTGTTGTTCCCGGCAGAGGTGGTCTTGGTGAAGATGTTGAAATACAGGCAAATACCATTGCCGCTGAGATTGCCAAAAAACTTGGCGGTAGTTATTATCTTTTACATGTCCCTGACAATATTGCTGAGGAAAATTTTTCTCGGATTTGTCATGAACCCAGCATACAGAAAACACTGCAGATTTTAAAAAAAGCAAATATATTGATACATGGAGTAGGCAGTGCTGAAGATATGGCTGTCCGCAGAGGATTAAGCAGAGAAGAAATCGATTTTCTCACTGCTGAAAGAGCTGTCAGTGAAGCTTTTGGCTTTTATTTCGACAGTTCGGGGAAAATTGTTTATTCAACTGCTAGTGTTGGTCTAACCCTGGAGGATTTAAAAGATATAGAGACAGTTATAGTTGTTGCTGGAGGAGAAAATAAAGCTGAAGCAATTCTTGCAGCAGTTTCACCACAGTATCAGGATATATTAATTACAGATGAAGTAACGGCCAGGAAAATTATCAGGCTAAAAGGAGGTGAGGTCTGAAAAGTATCCGTTGTTTTTAGATCAGCTTATTAAACAGTAGAAAGTGATTACTTTTTAATTAATTATTTTGAAGGAGGAAGATAATAGATGAGTGTAAAAGTTGCGATTAATGGATTTGGTCGAATTGGAAGGGCTGCTTTAAGAAGTTCATTTAACAATCCTGAGGTGGAGTTTGTAGCAATTAATGATCTGGTTGAACCCAGAATTCTTGCATATCTGCTGAAATATGACAGCAGTCAGGGCAGATTTGATGCTGAAGTAGATTTTACTGATAATAGTATTATAGTTGATGGTAAGGAAATTAAAGTTTTTGCAGAAAAAAATCCTGCCGAGCTTCCCTGGGGAGAAAATGGTGTAGAAATTGTAATTGAATCTACAGGGTTATTTACTGATGCAAATGATGCTAAAAAACATATTGAAGCAGGGGCAAAAAAAGTTATAATCTCGGCACCTGCCAAAAATGAAGATCTGACAATAGTACTTGGTGTAAATGATGACAAATATGATCCAGAAAAACATAATGTTGTATCCAATGCTTCCTGTACAACAAACTGTCTGGCACCTGTGGCAAAGGTACTGAATGATAAATTTGGAATAGAAAAGGGTTTAATGACAACAATTCACTCTTATACAACAAGTCAGAACATTCTTGATGGTCCATATGCCTGGAAGAAGATTACAAGAGGGAGAGCAGCTGCAGAAAATATTGTACCAACAACTACTGGAGCCGCAAAAGCTGTTACATTAGTACTACCTGAACTTGACGGCAAACTTGATGGTATGGCAGTTCGTGTTCCCACACCTACCGGATCTCTGGTAGATATGGTTGTGGATTTAGAAGAAGATGTTACAGTTGAAGATATAAATAAAGCTATGAAAGAAGCGGCTGAAGGACCTATGCAGGGAATTCTTGGTTATACTGAAGAACCACTTGTATCCCGCGATTATATTGGAGATTCCCGTTCTTCTATCTATGATGCAAACCACACACGTATTATTCAGGGTAATCAGGTTAAAATCTTATCCTGGTATGACAATGAGTGGGGTTATGCCAGTCGTGTAATTGACCTGGCAGTTAAAATGAAGAAATTAGGATTATAATAATTACAATCTGAATTTTAGTAATAATAAAATAGTCTGCTCTGGGTTAGCAAAATAATTCAGAGCAGGTTATTGTTGATTCTGATTTCTATTGATCAGTTTTGCAGGGGGTATAAAGATGAAAAAAACACTTAAAGACATAGATTTTAAAGGAAAAAAAGTTCTTGTTAGAGTTGATTTTAATGTTCCGTTGAAAGATGGAAAAGTTGCAGATAAAACAAGAATTGAAGCAGCGCTTCCAACAATAGAATATTTGATTAGGGAAGATGCTAAAGTACTGCTTATCTCTCATCTGGGTCGACCAGGGGGAGAGGTTAAAGAGGAACTTCGTATGGACCCGGTGGCAAAAGAACTGGCTAATTTGCTGAATAAAGAAGTTAAAAAAGCCGATGACTGTATTGGTGAAGAAGTTAAAAAAGCTGTTGATAGGCTGAAAAATGGTGAAGTTTTAGTCTTAGAAAACAGCCGCTTCCATGCCGGTGAAAAGGCAAATGATCCCGAATTTGCAAAAGAACTTGCTTCCCTTGCAGATGTATATGTAAATGATGCTTTTGGAGCTGCCCATAGAGCTCATGCTACTACAGTGGGAGTTGCAGAGTATTTACCAGCTGCTGCAGGTTTTTTAATGCAGAGGGAGTTAAATGCCTTAGGTAAAGTAATGGAAAATCCAGTCAGTCCTTTTGTGGCAATTATGGGTGGAGCCAAAGTTTCTGATAAAATTGATGTAATCAAAAACTTAATTAATAAAGTAGATAAATTAATTGTTGCTGGTGGAATAGCCAATACTTTTCTGCTGGCAAAAGGTTATGAAGTTGGAGATTCTCTGGTTGAGGCTGATAAAGTTGAATTAGCTAAAGAATTGATGGCTGAAGCTGAAGAAAAAGGAGTAGATATTGTACTTCCAGTTGATGTGGTAATTGCTGATGATTTTTCTAATGATGCAGATACAAAGATAGTTTCTGTTAAGGAAGTTCCTGCTGGATGGCAAATTTTAGACTGTGGCGGTCCTAAAAGTTTAGAAAATTATAAAGAAATTATTAAGAACGCAAAAACTGTTATCTGGAATGGCCCACTTGGAGTGTTTGAAATGGAAAAATTTGCTCATGGGACTATTGAATTAGCAAAGGCTCTTGCTGAATCAGAAGCTCATTCAGTAATTGGTGGTGGAGATTCTGCTGCTGCAATAAATCAGGCTGGGGTAGCTGATAAGATGAGTCACATTTCCACTGGAGGAGGAGCTTCTTTAATGTTTTTTGAAGGGAAAAAGCTCCCCGGTGTAGAGGCTTTGGATGAAGTGGAAACTTCTGATATTAGCGAATAGGAGGGTTATATAAATGCGTAAACCATTTATTGCTGGCAACTGGAAAATGAATAAAAATATTGATGAGGCAGAAAAGCTTGTGAGAGCTCTAAAAGAAAAGGTTAAATCTGTAGATAATGTTGAAATTGGAGTATATCCTACTTCTCTGTGTCTGGCAAAAGTAAAAGAAATTCTTATAGACAGCAATATAAAGACCGGTGCTCAGAATATATACTGGGAAGATTCTGGTGCTTTTACCGGTGAAATATCAGCCAAAATGCTGGCTGATATGGGAGTAGAATATACAATTGTTGGCCATTCCGAAAGAAGACAGTATTTTGATGAAAATGATCAAGATGTAAATAGAAAAGTTAAATCTGCTTTTGAAAACGGCATAAAACCAATTATCTGTGTTGGTGAAACACTTTCCGAAAGAAAAGCAGAAGAAACTGAAGATAAAGTTAAATTTCAGGTAAGAGCTGCTCTGGCAGGTTTAACAGATGAACAGGTAGAACAGGCAGTTATTGCCTATGAACCAATCTGGGCTATTGGTACTGGTGAGACCGCTTCTGCAGAGGAAGCCAACCGTGTAATTGGTGTTATCAGAGAAAGCATCAGAAGAGATTTTTCAGAGGCAGCTGATAAGATTCGAATTCAGTATGGTGGTAGTGTAAAACCACATAATGTTGAAGAAATTATGGCTCAGGAAGAAATAGATGGTGCGCTTGTTGGTGGTGCAAGTTTGTCGGCAGATTCTTTTGCAGAGATAATTACAAAAACATCTAAACTATATAAATAAGACAAATAAGCCTATAATTTAATAAGGCTATAAGGAGGTTGAGCTGATGGAAAGACCAAAACCCCTGGCTCTGATAATCATGGATGGGCTTGGGATAAATGAAAATGCAGTAGGTAATGCAGTATATCAAGCTGACACAGAATATTTAGATAAGCTGAAATCAGAATATCCACATGCATTTCTGCATGCTTCAGGAGAAAAGGTCGGCCTGCCTGAAGGACAGATGGGCAATTCTGAGGTAGGGCATCTAAATCTTGGTGCAGGAAGAATAGTCTATCAGGACTATACAAGAATCAATAAGGCTGTGGAGAACGGAGAACTACTGGCAAATGAAGTTCTCCAAAAAGCAGTTCAGCATGCTAAAGATAATAATAGTGCACTTCACTTAATGGGACTTTTATCTGATGGAGGTGTACACAGCCACATAAAGCACCTTTTTGGTCTGATAGAAATGGCAGATAAAGCAGATGTAGAAAAAGTATATATTCATCCAATACTTGACGGCAGGGATACACCTCCCAAAAGTGGAGTTTCTTACCTAAAAGATCTGCAGGCTGAATTAGATAAAGTTGGTACAGGGAAAATTGCAACAGTCAGCGGCAGATATTATACAATGGATAGGGACAATCGGTGGGAGAGAACTCAAAAAGCATATAATGCATTAGTCCTCGGACAGGGAATTAAAAACGAAGATGCTGTCAAAGTGGTAGAAGATTCTTATGCTGAGGGAGTAAATGATGAATTTGTTGAACCTGCTGTTATAATAGAAAACGGCAGACCTGTAGGTAGAATAATGGATCACGATTCTGTTATTTTCTTTAATTTCCGGGCAGATAGGGCCAGACAGATTACCAGGGCTTTAAAAATAGATGAATTTGATGGATTTAAAAGGCCGGCAGAACATCCTTCAGATCTCTATTATGTCTGTATGACAGAATATGATGAAGAATTCGATCTCCCGGTTGCTTTTCCTCCTTCATCAATAGAAGATGGTCTGGGAGAAGTGCTGAGCAGAGCCGGTTTAAAACAGCTGCGTATTGCTGAAACAGAGAAATATGCTCATGTAACATTTTTCTTCAATGGTGGAATTGAAGTGCCATATGAAAATGAGGATAGAATTCTTGTTCCATCACCTAAAGTTGCAACATATGATTTAAAACCAGAGATGAGTGCATATGAAGTTAAAGATAATCTGTTAGAACAGATTGAAAAAGATAAATATGATTTTATTGTACTCAACTTTGCCAATCCGGATATGGTTGGACACACAGGATTTTTTGATGCTGCAGTTAAAGCAGTAGAAACTGTAGACAGGTGTTTATCTGAGATTGTTCCAGCTATTTTAGCTAAAGGTGGTCAGGCACTGATTACTGCTGACCACGGCAACAGTGAAAAAATGTTTGATGAAGAAGGTGGAGCATTTACAGCACATACTTCCAATATTGTACCTCTTATCTATGCAGGTGGTCCTAAAAATAAAGTTATTAAATCAGGAAAACTGGCCGATATTGCACCTACTGTGCTGGAGATATTTGGAATTGAAAAACCGAAAGCAATGACAGGAGAATCATTACTGTATGATGACAAATAGGGAGGTAATTAGAATATGATAGATACAACAATTTTAGATGTTTATGCCCGTGAAATACTTGATTCACGTGGTAATCCAACTGTTGAGGTTGATGTAGTATTAGAAGACGGAATAATGGGCAGAGCAGCAGTTCCATCTGGAGCTTCTACAGGGGCTCATGAGGCAGTTGAATTAAGAGATGGTGGAGAACGCTATCTCGGTAAAGGAGTAGAAGATGCGGTAGAAAATGTTAAC
Organism: Halanaerobium sp. DL-01; assembly: GCF_003338615.1. Taxonomy (NCBI): domain Bacteria; kingdom Bacillati; phylum Bacillota; class Clostridia; order Halanaerobiales; family Halanaerobiaceae; genus Halanaerobium; species Halanaerobium sp. DL-01. The sequence goes on along the minus strand of NZ_QPJN01000005.1, from coordinate 84,073 downwards.
TCAATTATTGCTCCGGAACTTGTCGGATATGACGCAAGAGATCAGATTGAAATAGATAATTTGATGCGAGAACTTGACGGTACTGAAAACAAAAGCAAACTTGGTGCAAATGCAATACTGGGTGTATCAATGGCCGTTGCCAAAGCAGCTGCAGCTGCTACAGGTACATTTCTTTTCAATTATATTGGTGGTATGAATGCACATACACTGCCAGTACCGATGATGAATATACTTAATGGTGGAGAACATGCTGACAATAATGTTGATCTGCAGGAATTTATGATTATGCCTGTTGGTGCACTGAGCTTTCGCGAGGCATTGAAGATGGGAGCAGAGGTTTACCACAACCTTAAAAAAGTATTACAGGAAAGAGGTCTGGGCACAGGTGTAGGAGATGAAGGTGGATTTGCTCCAGATTTAGAATCAAATGAAGCTGCTCTGGAAGTGATTGTCAAGGCTATTGAAAAAGCAGGTTATATTTCTGGAGAAGATTTCTTAATTGCACTTGATCCTGCAGCATCAGAGTTTTATGAAGATGGTAAATATGTGCTTAAAGGAGAAGGGGTAGAAAAGACTTCTGAAGAGATGATAGATTTTTATGCAGATTTGATTGAAAAATATCCAATTATATCAATTGAGGATGGGCTTGCTGAAGATGACTGGGAAGGTTTTAGTAAAATGACAGAAAGATTAGGAGACCGACTGCAGATAGTTGGTGATGACCTTTATGTCACTAATACTGAAAGATTGAGTAGAGGTATTAAGGAAAAAGCGAGCAATTCCATTCTTATAAAAGTAAATCAGATTGGAACTTTAACTGAAACCCTGGAAACAATAGAAATGGCAACAAGAGCAGGATTTACTTCTATTGTGTCACATCGCTCTGGTGAGACAGAAGATGTAACAATTGCAGATTTAGTTGTGGCAATGAATACTGGGCAGATTAAAACAGGTGCTCCTGCTCGTTCGGAAAGAGTTGCTAAATATAATCAGTTAATGAGAATTGAAGAACTGCTGGGAGATGCAGCAGAATATGCCGGGAGAGATGCGTTTTTTAATTTAAAGTAATGCAGTTTCGGCAGCATAAATTTAATGATCTAAACTTGGAGGAGACATTAGCAGTGTTTCCTCTTTTTTATTAAAATTGTCAGATTCATCAGAAATGATTTCTCTTATGTAGATATTATGTGTTTAAATTGGAATGTTGCAGGGGAGAATATTTGTGAAAAAATCATATTTTATCTTTTATGGAGAGTTAAATGATTTTTTTAAGAAAAATCTCGGAAAAGAGCCTTGATAAATTCTGTGTATGTATTAAGGAGCGGTATTTAGAATGATGGCAAATTTTTATAATATTGACCTCGGTACAGCAGTAAGCAGAATACAGGGCAGACTGGAAAAATTCATTTTGAATCTTTAATTCATCCATCAATATTTAGAATAATTAGAATTGTTTTTTCTTTTAATCATTATTGTTTTTTTATTAACAGTATGTTAAAATGAAATACGTGTTAGACCATATATATAAAATAATAAGGAGTTTTCTCATTTTTTAGATTATGCCGCAAAAAATCTGGGGGAAACTCCTTAAAGTAATAGATTTTACTTAATCACTGGAGGTGAAATATCAGGTGCTGGTTTTAAAAATCTTTCATTTAATAGTGGCCATTGCTGTTATAGTAGGTGTTTTGCTTCAATCTGGAAAAAGTGCAGGTCTCTCCGGTGCAATTGATGGGGGAGCTTCAACATTTTTTGGTAAATCACAAAAAGGTTTAGAATCGAAATTGAGCAAGTTCACAGCAGGTGCAGCGATTGTGTTTATGATCAATTCACTTATACTTGCAGTTCTTTAAATAATAATGTGCTAAATAAATAAGTTAATTATATAATTTCGAATAAGGAGGTTAGTGCATGAGTTTTTACACACCCCTGGCCGGATTAATTGCACTGGTATTTGCATTTTTTCTGGCAGGAAAAGTTAATAGAGCAGAAGTGGGTAATGAAAGGATGGCCGAGATATCTAATGACATCAATGAAGGGGCCATGGCATTTCTTGGTCGTGAATACAAAATGTTATCTATTTTTGTTATCATTGTAGCAGTTATCATGACATTTGTACCAAGTCTGGGATGGCAGACAGCTCTGTCGTTTGTCGTAGGCGCTATTTTTTCTGCCCTAGCCGGATTTATTGGTATGCAGATTGCTACTAAATCTAATGCCAGAACTACTAATGCAGCACAGACAGGGCTCAATGAAGCTCTTACTGTTGCTTTTTCAGGTGGTTCTGTTATGGGTATGTCTGTTGTTGGTTTAGGAACATTAGGTCTGGGAATTCTTTACATATTTTTTGCAGATAATGTGGAATTCTTAAGAGGCTTTGCGTTTGGAGCCAGTTCTATTGCACTGTTTGCACGTGTTGGTGGTGGAATTTATACTAAAGCTGCTGATGTTGGTGCTGATTTGGTTGGAAAAATAGAAGCGGGTATTCCAGAAGATGATCCCCGCAATCCGGCTGTTATCGCTGATAATGTTGGTGATAATGTTGGTGATGTTGCCGGAATGGGAGCCGATCTTTTTGAATCATATGTTGGTTCAATTGTAGCTGCGATGACATTAGGTGTAACACCATCTATTGCAGAAAAGCTGGGAGTTAGTACACCGGTTAATCTTGTTATGCTGCCGATGCTGCTTGCTGCTGTAGGGATTATTGCTTCTATTATTGGAACAAGATTTGTTAAAGCCAAGGAAGGTGTAAATCCTGCTAAAGCTTTAGAAAGAGGATCAATCAGTGCTGCAGTAATAACAATAATTGGTGCATATTTTTTGGTTAATTTACTTATTGGTAATATGGGAGTATTTTTTGCTATTATTGCTGGTTTAATTGCAGGTACAATTATAGGTCGCATTACTGAATATTATACTTCTGAACATTATAAGCCTGTACAGCATATAGCAAGACAGTCACAGACAGGTACTGCTACTAATATTATAAGTGGTCTTTCTGTAGGTATGAGAAGTACTATGCTTCCAATACTTGTCATTGCAGCTGCTATTTTTATTGCTTTTAAATTTGGCGGTTTATATGGAATTGCAATGGCTGCTGTAGGTATGTTATCAACTACTGGTATCACTCTTTCTGTAGATGCTTATGGTCCAATTGCAGATAATGCAGGTGGAATTGCAGAAATGGCTGAACTTGATGCCAGTGTTAGAGATATTACAGATAAACTTGATTCAGTAGGTAATACAACTGCTGCTATTGGAAAAGGATTTGCTATTGGTTCAGCTGCACTGACAGCACTGTCACTGTTTGCTGCTTTTTCAGAAGCAGTTGGACTGCAGAATATTAGTTTAACAAATCCACAGGTAATTATTGGACTCTTTATTGGTGCAATGCTTCCATTTCTATTTTCTGCGATTACCATGGAAGCTGTTGGTAAAGCTGCAGGAGAAATGATCGAAGAAGTAAGACGACAGTTTAGAGAAATGCCGGGTATTATGGAAGGCACTCAAAAGCCTGACCACAGAAAATGTGTTGATATCAGTACAACAGCTGCCTTAAAAGAAATGGTGGTACCAGGACTTTTAGCTGTTGTTGTACCTGTAGTCGTTGGCCTGTGGGATGTACAGGCACTTGGAGGATTACTGGCAGGTTCACTTTCATCAGGAGTGCTGCTTGCAATTATGATGGCCAATGCCGGTGGTGCCTGGGATAATGCCAAAAAATATATAGAGTCAGGTCATTTTGGTGGAAAGGGAACAGAGACACATGCGGCTTCTGTAGTTGGAGATACAGTTGGAGATCCTTTTAAAGATACTTCTGGTCCATCTCTTAATATTCTCATCAAATTAATGACTATTGTTTCACTTGTATTTGCACCATTATTCATGTAAAATTAATATAGTAGTTAAACAATTTTTACCCCCCTTTAAGTAGAGTTTGCTGCTGTTTAGGGGGGTTTTTGGAAGTTAAATACTATATTATAGTTTTCGGAAAGGTAGTGAAATTGATGCCGCAAAGAGAAGATAAAATGTGTTTTGCCTGTGGAGAAGAAAATCCTATCTCATTGGGCTTAAAGTTCAAAAAAATTGATAAAAATACTGTAGAAGCAGAATTTGTACCGGGAAAACTTTATCAGGGATATGATGGTATTATGCACGGTGGACTTGTATCCACACTACTGGATGAGGCAATGGCATATGCGGTTGGTGCCCGGGGAGTATCAGCCTTTACAGCTGAAATAAAAGTTCGCTTTAAAAAAGCTGTTAAGATAGGAGAAAAAATTAAAATAACAGGTTTTTATAGGGACTGTTACAGTAAATCTATTGGAACCATTCATTTTACTGAAGCAGAAATAAAAGATGAAGCAGGAAAAGTAAAGGCAAAGGCTGAAGCAAAATTTATGGAGGAAAAAGAGATTTAATTTTAACAGAGCAATAAGGAGGGTAATTAATTTATGAAGAGAGAAGAAGCTTTGAATTTAATGAAGGAAAATATTAAACAGAAGAATTTACAGAAACACTGTCTCGCTGTTGAAGCTGTAATGGGTCGATTAGCAGAGTATTTTGACCAAGATAAAGAAAAGTGGAAATTAGCTGGTTTATTGCATGATATTGACTATGAAGAAACTGCAGATGAGCCTGAAAAACACAGTTTAATTGGTGCAGATATGTTAGGTGAGATGGGAATTGAAGATGATATTGTTGAGGCAGTTAGGGCACATAATGGCATGCATGAGCTGCCGCGAAATACCCTGATGGCCAAAGCACTATATGCAAGTGATCCACTTACAGGTTTAATAGTTGCTTCTGCACTTATACATCCAGACAAAAAACTTTCAGCCCTTGATACAGAATTTATTATGAACCGCTATGGAGAAAATTCTTTTGCAAAAGGTGCAGATAGGGATGTTATTGCTTCCTGCAAAGAAATGGATCTGGAACTGGAAGAATTTATTGAATTATCTCTGGAAGGAATGCAGAATATTTCTGATGAACTGGGGCTATAAGTTCTGTCTATTTTTTGCTTACAAAAAGATTGGGGATGATTATTAATGAGTGCCAGAAAAGAACTGTTATCACATCTGCGAAAAAATGTTCACCGTCCAATCAGCAGAGAGGAAATATATAAAGAGTTTGATATATCCAAAGACCAAAAATTAATTTTTGATGAACTAATATCAGAACTTCTAAATGAAGGTCTGCTTTACAAAAATTCATCTGGACAGTATGGAGTTCCAGAAAAATTTGATCTAATAGGTGGAAGAGTAGAAAAAATAGCATCAGGTAATGGATTTTTAATTCCTGATGATCCAGAACAGGAAGATATATTTATAGCTTCCGAAAATATGAATGGCGCCATGCATAATGATAAAGTATTTGTTCATCTTATTCGTTCAAGGAGGGGTAAAAATAAAGAAGGAGAAATTGCAGAAATAATTGAAAGAGTGAACAAAAAAGTTGTTGGTAATCTGGAAAAATATAAAAATTATGCTTTTCTCATCCCCGATAATCAGCGAATTTGTAATGATATTTTTATTCCACCTGGAGGTTTAAAAAATGCCAGAGATGGACAAAAAGTAGTAGCAAAAATAAAAAAATGGCCCGAAAAAAACAGGAATCCAGAAGGTGAAATAATAGAAATTCTTGGTTTTAAAGATGAGCCAGGTGTGGATATTGAAGCTATTATACGTCAGCTTGATCTGCCAGGAGATTTTCCTCAGGATGTTCTTTCTGCTGCCGAATCTATACCAGATAAAGTAGATCTTTCTGTTCTCGAAGAAGATGAGGAGCGGGTTGACCTGCGCGATTTAAAACTTGTAACTATTGATGGTGATGATGCAAAAGATCTGGATGATGCTGTTTCTATTGAAAAAATATCTAACAGCACATATCGGCTGGGTGTTCATATAGCAGATGTCAGCCACTATGTACGAGAAGATGAAGTTTTAGACCGTGAAGCATATGAGAGAGGAACAAGCATTTATCTTGTAGACAGGGTTATACCAATGCTCCCACCAAGATTATCTAATGGTATCTGCAGCCTTAATCCGGCTGCTGAAAGATTAACTCTAACAGTATTTATAGATTATAAATTGAGTGGGGAAAATGGTATAGAAGCTGTTGATCATGAAATAATAAAAAGTGTTATCAGATCTAATCACAGGCTGACTTATGATGAAGTTTATGAAATACTTGTTGAGGGAAATAAATCACTAAAAGAAGAATACAGTGATTTTATTGAAGAACTTGAGATAATGAATGATCTGCGCCGCAGATTGCGCAGAAAAAGATTTTCTGAAGGGAGTATTGATTTTAATTTTCCGGAAGTGAAGGTGGAGCTGGACGAAAATGGTAGGCCTGTTGCCTTAAAGAAGAGAAGACATGGTATACCAGAACAGCTGATCGAAGAGTTTATGATTGCAGCAAACGAGGTTGTGGCTGCTGATATGTCGTGGCGGGAAATCCCATTTATTTATCGGGTACATGAACAGCCAGATATTGATCGGATGAAAGAATTCAATGAATTTATCCATAATTTTGGCTATCACCTCAAAGGTGTCAGTAATGGAGTACATCCAAGGGAGCTTCAGGAAATGTTGGAAAAAGTAGATGGTAAATCTGAAGAGCGGATAATTGATACAGTTTTACTTCGTTCTCTAAAAAAAGCTGTTTATTCAGACAAAAATTTAGGCCACTTTGGTCTTGGACTTAATCATTATACCCATTTTACTTCACCAATCAGGAGATATCCCGACCTGATAGCACATCGTATTATTAAGGAGACCATATCAGAAGGATATCTAACTGAAGAGCGTCAGCATGAGCTGGAGCGAAAAATACCAAAAATTGCAGATCACAGTTCTCTTCAGGAGAGAAGGGCCATGGAAGCAGAGCGGGATTCTGTTGATCTTAAAAAGATAGAATTTATGGAAGATAAGGTTGGAGAAGAATTTGAAGGTATTATTAGTGGTATAACAGGATTTGGAATTTTTGTAAAATTAGACAATACTGTTGAAGGGTTGGTACATGTTAGAGAACTTACAGATGATTACTACCATTTTGAAAGTGAACAGTACAGGTTGATCGGGGAAAGAACTAAAAAAATCTACCGTATTGGTGATGAAGTTAAAATAAAAGTTGTAAAAGTTAACAGAGAAGAACGAGAACTTGATTTTGAACTGGTAGAATAAATAAGATAATTACTAATTTATGCTGTATACTGCAGAAAGGAGGAAGAATAATGCCTGGAGATAATATTGAAGTAATTGCAAGAAATAAAAAAGCCAGACATGATTATTATGTAGAAGAAACCTATGAAGCCGGAATAAAACTTAAAGGTACAGAGATTAAATCTATTAGAAACCACAGAGTTAATTTAAAAGACAGTTTTGCTGTGGTTGAAGAAGGAGAAGTGTATCTCTATAACATGCATATTAGCCCATATAAGCAGGGTAATAGATTTAATCATGATCCAGAGCGCAAAAGAAAACTTCTTCTGCACAAAAATGAGATTAGAAAATTGATTGGTTATACCACTCAAAAGGGATATACTCTCATACCACTGAGTATTTATCTTAAAAGAAATATTGCCAAAGTGGAGCTTGCTGTTGCTAAAGGTAAACAAAAATATGATAAGCGGAGAGATATTGCAAAAGAGACGGCAAAAAAGGAAATGGAAAAGGCTTTTAGAAGAAAACAAAAAGGGTTTGACATTTCCTGACCTTTAAGTTATAATAATTATGCTGTAGAAATATTAAATTTATTCAGGGGGTGTTCTGGCTTCGCCTGTATGGTGAACCCTTTAGAAGCGGACCGAGGAGTTCCTTTCACTCGTTAAACACTGGGAACTTAAAATTATCTGCAAACGATAATAATTACGCTTTAGCTGCCGCGTAGGTGGCTAACGCCTGACTGACCCCTGTCTGTGGGGTTAACTCAGGTGTCATATAAAACAGACTAACTGTCTTCTGATGCCTGTAGGAAGACAGGACAATAAACAGGCTTGCAGCAGTAAATCCTGTCTGATGGAGTTGCTGCTGTGAAAATAAAAATCAGACTACGTTCGTAGAAACTACTGGGTGAGCCATACAGTACGTGGGTTCGACTCCCACCACCTCCACCAAAAATTAATATATTTACATATAGAGACCTATTAAGAGGGTCTTTTTTTGTTTTTAAGGATTTAACATTTAGGACATTTGTCCGGTTTTATTCTTACTAATTTTTAGTATTTCAAATTGAACTATTATTTATAGTTTTCAAAATCAAAATATTCAGGATGATATTTTTCTATTAGCTTTCTGCTATGTCGTTTGTTAAAATAAATAAATTGACTAATGATAAAAATTTGACATTACAAAAAGGATTAATAAAAAAAATGTTTAATATAATATGTAGAGAATAAAATGGGTTTAGATTATGGATTTAAAATCTTTGGGAAATAAAATAAATGCAGCAAAAGATCCCTTTATTGAAGGGAAAAGATATTTAGCCATTATTTTGTCTGATTAAATTCGGTTTTAGAAGGATATAATTTAGATATAGATAAAGCTGTTTTGAGCAGAAAGAATTAATACAGAGAAAACTGACAGGATCGCTAATTTAAAACTATAAGAGGTGGAAATAATGAATAATCTTAGGTTGAGTTCAATTATATTAACCAATTCTCTTTTTGACTATTTAACTTCGGCAGCTATTATAATAATTGGATATATATTCATCAAAATATTTGACAGAGTTTTTTTTACTAAAATCTGTCAGCTGGTCGATAGAATATCTTCCTCTTTTTCAGAACTATTTCAGAAAATTATAAAAAAAAGGGGGTATGCACTTTTTTATATTATTCTTTTGTATTTGAGCCTTTCACAGCTTAATATTATGAAGCAAATAAACAGAGTTATTAATAGTATACTGCTGATTCTATCGGTATATTTTACTGTTTTAATTATTATAGATGTGATATTATTTTTCCTAAAAAAATACTGGCGCAAAAAGGTTGTAAATGAAGAGCAGCAGAAGGTGTTTAGTGCTTCAATATTTTTTATCAAGGTGATTATCTGGTTTATAGCACTGCTTTTTATACTTGATAATTTAAATATTGAGATAACAGGTTTAATGACCGGGCTTGGAATTGGAGGTATTGCAGTTGCATTTGCAGCTCAAACTATTCTGGCAGATATTTTTAATTATTTTACAATCTTTTTTGATAAGCCGTTTGATGTAGGTGATTTTATTATTGTGGGAGACTATAAGGGAACAATTGAGCATATAGGAATAAAAACTACGCGGATTAGAAGTCTGAGTGGAGAACAGCTGGTAATTTCCAACACCGACCTTATGAATTCTAGGATAAATAATTATAAGCGGATGCAGAGGAGGAGAATTAATTTTAGCTTTGGAGTTACTTATGATACTCCGTTGGAAAAGTTAAAACAGATACCGGAAATGGTGGAGTCTATCATTAAAGATATAGATAAAACAGAGTTTGTTCGAGCTCACTTTAGTGAATATGGGAACTTCAGTCTTATCCACCAGGTAGTTTATTTTATAAATGACAGTGATTATAAGGTCTATATGGATATCCAGCAAACGATAAACTTCAAATTGAGAGAACTATTTGATCAGTCTGAAATAAGATTTGCCTTCCCTACTCAGACTATTCATTTAGTTGATAAATTATCTGACAGAGAAAATTATTACAGCTCTGATTATAAATCTGCCGATATTAATAAGGAGGGGAGCGAAAATTAATTACGATTATAACTTGCGAGAAATAATTAATATTGATGTACTTCAGAGTATTCAGGATAAGTTTGCAGAAGCTACAGGGCTGGCGGCTGTTATTGTAAATAGAGAGGGAGTACCTGTTACAAAATGCAGCCAATTTACATTATTTTGTAATACAGTTCGTTCCTGTGAAAAGGGTTTTCAGAACTGTAAATTATCAGATGCACAGGGAGGTATCAGAGCAAAAGAAGAAGGTCAGTCAAAACCATATGTATGCAAATCGGGTCTGATAGATATGGCAGCACCTATTATTCTTGAGAACAGATTTATAGGAACAATTCTCTGTGGTCAGATAATATTGGAAGAAGATGGCCGGGAAAAAACATTTGCAAGAGTAAAAGCAAAAACAAAAGATTATGATATCAATTTTAAAGAACTGGAAAGAGCTTTTGAAAAAATTGAGATTCTTCCAAGAAGCAGAATTGTTGCTGCAACAGAATTTCTTTCCATTACTGCAAATTATATTGCTGAAATGGGTCTGGTAAATATTTATCAACAGGAATTGATAGAGGAGTCGAGGACAAGGAGGGAATTAGAACAGCATTTGCGGACAAAAGAATTAAAAGTTCTTCAGTCACAGGTGAATCCACACTTTCTTTTTAATGTGCTTAATTCTATTGCCCGTCTTTCATTGATAGAAAATGCAAGAGAAACAGAAGAAGTTGTTTATGCACTTTCTGATCTACTCCGCTACAGTCTTCGCAATATAGAAGAGGTTGTAAAATTGGAGGAAGAACTCAGCTGTGTACGGGATTATTTCACCATTCAGCGCAAACGTTATGGAGATAAATATAATTTTATTATAGATATTGATGATAATATATTAAATATTAATATTCCTTTACTTACAATTCAGCCTCTGCTGGAAAATGCGATAATACATGGTTTAAAAGATCAGGAATCTGGTACTGTCAGGGTTAAAGGATATAGAAGAAGTAATAAAGTAATAATTTGTGTTGAAGATAATGGTGCTGGTATGGACAAAAATATTTTAAATAATCTCTTAAAATATGATAATAACAAAGATAAAATAAAAAGTCATATAACGGGAATCGGTGTTAACAATGTTCACAAAAGACTTCAGCATTATTTTGGAGAAAAATATGGTCTTGATATAAAAAGCCGTCCTGGGAAAGGAACAGAAGTTAAAATTAATCTACCTGCTGAAAATACACAGTAATGGGGGGTTGAAGTTGTATAAAATACTTGTTGCAGATGATGAATATCTGGAAAGGAAAGCACTAAGAATTATTTTAGAGACTAGAGATGATATCAATAATGTAAAAATTATTGCTGATGCAGCAAATGGACGTGAAGCAGTAAGACTTGCCCATGATACAGAACCAGATATTATCTTTATGGATATCAAAATGCCGGGAATGGATGGACTAAAAGCAGTAAAAATGATTAAAGATGATCAGCCTGATGTGAAATTTGTTATTTTGACTGCTTATGATGAATTTGAATATGTACAGCAGGCTTTAAATCTGGGTATAAAAGAATATCTTTTAAAACCTGTAAAACCCGAAAAAGTTATAGAAGTTGTAGCTAAGCAGATAAAGCAGATTAAAACAGTTAAAGCTGAGGAACAGCGGCGGCAGGAGATGAAAGATAAACTCGATATGATTGTTCCCTATATAAAAATGTCCTTTGTATTTGACCTTGTTTTTCTTAATATAGATACAGTAGAAGAAGTTAGAAGTAGAACAGAATTTTTTGATATTGGAGATCTTCCCTCAGCTGTTATGATTGCAGATATAGATAAATTTGCACGGCTTACAGTAAATGAAGATGAAGTAAAAAGGCAGATGCTGAAAAAAGAAGTATTCAGTGTGCTCAAAGGTTTTGAAAATAAATATTCATCATTAATGGTTGTTCCTATGACAAGTGATAAAATAGTAATACTTTATTTTGGAGAAGAAATGATATATGGGCGTCAAATAAAAAGCTGGCTGAGGCAGATAGGTAAGGAAATGTGTGAGGAAGTAATAAAAGACACAGATTTTACAATTACTATTGGAATTGGAAATTATTATGATGACCCCAGAATGATGGACCGCTCATATCATGAGGCATTGGGGGCAATTAAAAATTCACTTCTGGCCAGAGACAGCTCTATCATTCACTGGGAAGATATAAAAAATGCAGATTATGAAGAAGACCGTTATCCATATGATATAGAATGTATGCTGGTAGAAAAATTAAAATCCAGAAAGAACACACAGCTTCCTGAACTTATAAGTACTCTATTTAACAGCTGGCAGATAGACGAAAATTTTGATTCCATGATTGTTAAATCCAGAATGCTGGAACTGCTGGGAGTGCTGTCCCGCTCTGCTGTAGAGGCAGGAGCTCAGTTTAAAGAAATCTCTCCACTCAATTATGATTATACACAAAAGCTTTTAAAAGTAAATTCTCCTGAACAGCTGAAAAGCTGGTTGAATTCACTGGTAGAACAGTTAAATAAAAAGATAGATAATATGGGAGAAGAATTTAAAGAAAAGATAATTTATGATGGTGTAAAATATGTGCAGAGCAATTATTCTGAGGACATAAGCCTCTGCGAAGCTGCTAAGGCGGCAAATTTAAGCACTCACTATTTTAGTAGGCTCTTTAAAAAAGAAATGGGTTGTACATTTAAAGAATATATAACAAGACTGCGAATGGAAGAGGCAAAAAGAAAATTAAACAAAACAGATACAAATATAGGCAGTATTGCAAAAGAGGTAGGCTATAGTGAGCCAAGTTATTTTAGCAAAGTTTTCAAAAAATACGAAGGAGTATCTCCTTCAGAATATAGAAATTAGACAAGATGACAATTTTTTGTCATTAAATGATAAAAAATTGTCATCTTTTTTTGCAAAATTAATTTTAATATTCATAAAATACAAAATATAAAAAATAATATCAAAAAATTTCATTAAGTGTGCAAGAAATTTTCAAGGTAAAATAAAAGTTTTTTTTAATATATTTAGAGAGAGTGAAGTAAAGAGAGTGAAGGGATTAGTGAAAAGATTAGTATGCTTTTTAATATTATTTTTGTGAAAGGAGGTGCAATACATGGCTAGAGAGGCACTCGGACTTGTAGAAACTATTGGCTTTGTTGGTGCAATTGAAGCAGCTGATGCTATGGTTAAAGCAGCCAATGTTAAGTTGATTGGTTATGAGAAGATTGGTTCAGGTTATATCACAGTCATGGTAAGAGGTGATGTTGGAGCTACCAAGGCAGCAACCGATGCTGGTGCAGCTGCAGCAGGAAAAGTAGGTGAAGTTGTTTCTGTACACGTAATTCCACGCCCCCATGAAGATGTAAGTAAACTTCTACCAGAATAATAATGGAGAGGAGGGTGAAAAAATATGGAAGAAACCAAAATTAATGATTTAGTTAATGAAGTTGTGAATAGAATTAAAAATGCTGAATCATCAGCTGAGAAAGAAGAAGACAGCAAAAAAAACAAAAATAATAAAGGTGGTGAGCTTAATTTGAATTTGGCTAATGAAGTAACTGAATTTATTGGTACAGCAATGGGAGATACGATTGGTCTGGTCATTGCAAATGTGGATCCAGACTTAAGAAAATTAATGGGTATTGATCCTAAATATCGTTCAATAGGGGTCTTTGGTGGTAGAACTGGAGCAGGACCTCAGATTTATGCAGCAGATGAAGCAGTAAAGGCATCAAATACTGAAATAGTAAAAATTGAACTTCCTCGTGATACCAAAGGTGGTGCCGGACATGGGTCCTTAATTATCTTTGGAGCTGAAGAAGTTTCGGATGCCAGGCGTGCAGTTCAGGTTGCTTTGGAAGACCTTGAACGTACTTTTGGTGATGTTTATGGTAATGATGCCGGTCATCTTGAATTTCAATATACTGCAAGAGCAAGTAAAGCTTTGAATGCAGCTTTTGGTGCTCCAGAAGGTAAAGCATTTGGAATAACAGTTGGTGCTCCAGCAGGTATTGGAGTTATCATGGCTGATGTTGCAGTAAAAGCTGCTACTATTGATGTTGTGGCATATGCAAGTCCTAGTGAAGGTACAAGCTTGACCAATGAGGTTATTCTGCAGTTTAGTGGAGATTCAGGAGCAGTTCGTCAGGCAATTGTTGCTGCACGTGAAGTTGGCTTGAAGCTTCTGGGTAGTCTTGGAGCTAAACCCGAATCATCAGCAACACCCTATATTTAAAATATAATAATAGATGTTGTTGTATAGTAAAATGATTGTTGTATAGTAAAATGAATTTAAGGAGGGAAAAATGTGAAAAGGTCCAAGCGTTTTGAAGAATTAGAAAAACGACCGATCAGTCAGGATGCTTTTATTAAAGAATGGCCGGAAGCTGGTCTTATTGCAATGGAAGGACCAGAAGATCCAAAACCAAGTGTAAAGATCGAAAATGGGAAAATAGTTGAACTTGATGGAAAAAAACGAGCAGATTTTGACATGCTTGATAGTTTTATTGCCGACCATACACTTGATATAAATACAGTCGAAAAAGTTATGGCAATGGATTCTAAAGAACTGGCCAAAAAGATAGTAGATATAAATGTTTCCCGTGATGAAGTACGAGAACTAGGACTTGGAATGACTCCCGCTAAGGTGGTAGAAGTTGTCGGCCACATGAATGTTGTTGAAATGATGATGGCAGTTCAGAAGATGAGGGCCAGAAAGACTCCATCCAACCAGTGCCACATTACAAATCTAAAAGAGCATCCTGCTTTAATTGCAGCAGATGCAGCTGAAGCAGCAATGCGCGGTTTTGATGAACTGGAAACAACGGTAGGTATGGTTAGATATGCTCCTTCAAATGCTATTTCTCTTATGGTAGGGGCACAGACAGGCCGTCGTGGTGCTTTAACACAGTGCGCTGTAGAGGAAGCAATGGAGCTGGAAATGGGTATGCGCGGATTTACAGCATATGCAGAAACCGTTTCTGTTTATGGTACTGAACAGGTTTTTGTTGATGGTGATGATACACCATGGTCAAAGAGTTTTCTTGCTTCAGCTTATGCATCTCGGGGACTTAAGATGAGATATACTTCTGGTACAGGTTCTGAAGCAGAGATGGGATTTGCCGATGGTAAATCCATGCTTTATCTGGAAGCCCGATGCCTCTATATGACCAAAGGTGCTGGAGTACAGGGTATACAGAATGGTTCAATTAGCTGTATTGGTATACCTGGTGCAGTTCCTTCTGGAATAAGAGCAATTCTGGCAGAGAATTTAATTGCCATGATGCTTGATCTTGAGTGCGCTTCAGGTAATGATCAGACATTTACTCATTCCCGTACAAGAAGAACAGCCAGAATGTTAATGCAGTTCCTGCCTGGTACAGACTTTATCTTTTCAGGTTATAGTGGTGTGCCAAATTATGATAATATGTTTGCTGGTTCCACTCATGATGTAGATGATTATGATGATTATCTAACTCTTCAGCGTGATCTGAAGGTCAATGGTGGTTTAGTACCTGTAGAAGAAGAAGAAGTTATAAAAATCAGGAACAAAGCAGCCAGAGCGCTGCAGGCAGTATTTAAGGAATTAGGTATGCCTGAAATTACTGATGAAGAAATAGAAGCAGTAACATATGCTCATGGCAGTAAAGACGTTCCAGACCGTGATGTACGAGAAGATTTTAGAGGTATAGAAGAAATGCTTAATAAAGGGACCACTGGTGTAGAAATTGTTAAAGCACTGGCCAAACATGGTTTTGAAGATGTGGCTGACAGTGTATTTAATCTTTTAAAACAGAGAATTGCTGGTGACTATCTTCATACATCAGCTATTTTTGATGATAAATTTCACTGTATAAGTGCTGTTAATGATAAAAATGATTATGCAGGTCCTGGAACTGGTTACAGAGTGTCCGATGAACTCTGGGCTAAACTCAAGGACACCAGACTTGCCAGAGATCCAGAAGAAATTGGAGAGTAATCTCAATATTCGGGAGGTGTAATAATGCAGTTAAATGAAGATGCAATTCGCAAAATTGTGGTTGATGTTTTATCCGGTATGTCAGAAGAAGGAGAAAACTCATCTTCTAATACAGCCGTTGCTGAAAGAAAAGGTGATATGATCTTAAAAGAAGTTGGTCCTGCTAAAGAAGGTCGCAGTAATGATGAAGTTGTTATTGGAGTTGCACCAGCATTCGGAGATAAACTGACAAAAACTATGATCGATGAAAAACACAGCAATATTTTGCGTGAGATCATGGCTGGTATTGAAGAAGAGGGATTAAAAGCACGGGTTGTAAAAAATTATTCTACCGCTGATGTAGGTTTTGTTGGTCATCAGGCAGCTCAGTTAAGTGGTTCTGGTATTGGAATTGGATTACAGTCAAAAGGTACGGTTTTAATTCATCAGAAAGATCTAAATCCACTTGCTAATTTGGAACTTTTTCCACAGGCACCACTGCTTGATTTAAAAACTTATCGTCAGATAGGAAAAAATGCTGCCAGATATGCAAAAGGAGAAAATCCTGATCCTGTTCCAACCCGTAATGATCAGATGGCAAGACCTAAATATCAGGCAATAGCTGCTGTTTTGTATAATAAAGAAGTTAAATACCTTGATCCACAGAAAAAGGTTGTTGAACTTGAAGTGAAATTTGAATAATTATTTAATTATCAGGAGGTGGATTTAATGGATAGAGATTTAGTAGAATCTATTGTGCGTAATGTTCTTGGTAATCTGGAAAAAGCTGAAGGTGAAAGTAAAACCACAGCAGTAAATAAAAGCAGTAATGGTCTTTCAGATAAAGATTACCCACTTGCAGAAAAAAGAGCTGACCTTGTAAAAACTCCTTCAGGGAAAACCCTGGACGATATTCAGCTTAAAAAAATTCTTTCTGGCGAAATAGATGGTGCAGAGTTAAGAATCACTGCAGAAACACTATATCATCAGGCAGAAATTGCGAAATCTGTTGGCAGAGAGCAGTTTGCTAAAAACCTAGAAAGAGCTGCTGAATTAACTAAAGTAGAAGATGATAGAATCCTTGAAATATACAATGCCATGCGTCCATATCGTTCCACAAAGAAAGAATTACTGGACATAGCAGATGAACTTGAAAACAAATATGATGCAATTATTAATGCTAACTTAATTCGTGAAGCTGCAGATGTTTACGAAAAGAGAAAAAGACTTAAAGGTGACAGATAAAGCTAACAGGTGGGTGGGATTATGGAATATATTGTAGGGGTCGATATCGGCAACTCCACTACGGAAGTTGCAGTCGGCAGAGTAGAAAATAAAAATATAGAGTTTATATCAGATGGTATATATAAGACCACTGGATTAAAAGGTACAATAGATAATATTGAAGGTATTCTGGAATCTTTAAATAGGGCATTAGAAAAAATCGATTTAAGTTACCAGGATATTGATTTAATCAGGATAAACGAAGCTACACCAGTTATTGGTGATGTAGCAATGGAAACAATAACTGAAACTGTTATTACAGAATCTACCATGATAGGTCATGACCCCTGGACACCTGGTGGAGTCGGCTTGGGTGTTGGGATAACAACCAGGGTAGAAAATGTTGAAGACTGCCGTCCTGGTGATGATATTATACTTATCATACCAGGAGAAGTTGATTTTGCCAGAGCAGCAGATATTATCAATCAGGCAGCAGAACAGGGGATCAATATTAATGGTGCAGTGGCACAAAAAGATGATGCAGTACTTATAGTAAACCGCCTCAATAAAATAATTCCGGTTATTGATGAAGTTAAATATATCGATAAAATACCACTTGGCAAAAAAGCTGCTGTAGAAGTGGCCAGCCCTGGTGGTACAATCGATAAACTTTCCAACCCCTACGGCATAGCTACAATCTTTGAGCTTGACTCTGAAGAAACAAAGCATATTTTTCCTGTGGCTAGATCTTTAATTGGGAATAGATCTGCAGTTGTAATAAGAACACCGGAAGGTGATGTAGAAGAGCGTAAAATACCTGCTGGAAATCTTGTTATATTTGGTGACAGGGGAAAATCTGAAATAGGAATAGATGCAGGTGCAGAAGAGATCATGGATTCGATAGAAAAAATTCAGCCGATAAAAGATGTTAAAGGTGAAGCGGGAACAAATGTCGGTGGTATGCTCGATCGAGTAAAAGAAACTATGAGTAAAGTTACAGATCAGCCTCTTGCAGAAATTAAAATAAAGGATATACTTGCAGTAAATACCTTTGTCCCAAAAGAAGTGAGAGGAGGACTAGCAGAAGAGCATGCAATGGAAAATGCTGTAGGACTGGCAGCAATGGTTAAAACAAGCCAGCTTCCCATGCAGAAAATTGCTGATAAATTAAAAGAAAAAACAGATATTGAAGTAACTATTGCAGGTATTGAAGCCAATATGGCGATTCTAGGAGCCCTTACAACTCCAGGTACAGACAAACCTTTTGTAATCCTGGATATGGGCGGCGGCTCCACAGATGCTGCAATGGTTACACGGAAAGATATGGTATATACAACACATCTTGCAGGTGCGGGTGATATGGTTTCACTTTTGATTAATATCGAACTGGGTCTATCAGATGTTAAGCTGGCAGAGATGATCAAAATATTTCCACTTGCTAAAGTGGAGAGTATGTTCCATATAAGGCATGAAGATGGGACAGTTAATTTTTTTGATGAACCATTACCGCCAAAATTATTTGGGAGAGTAGTAATTCTTTCTGATGATGAAATGGTGCCGATTCATACAGATCATTCGCTGGATAAAATTCGTCAGGTAAGAAGAGAAGCAAAACATGATGTTTTTGTACGCAACTCAGAGAGGGCATTAAAAAGAATTATACCAACAGGAAATATAAGAGATATCGATTTTGTAGTAATGGTTGGCGGATCGGCAATTGATTTTGAAATTCCAACAATGATTTCCAACCGTCTTTCGGAATATGGAGTAGTGGCAGGGCGTGGAAATATTAGAGGACTAATGGGCCCCCGCAATGCTGTAGCAACAGGTCTTGTGCTGTCTTATCTAGACGAGGAGGGAAGTGTTTTAGATGAGTAGTAAAGAGCAGTCTAAAAAACCTTCTGTATATATAGGATTTGATGCGGAAATCGCAGGTAGTGATATTTTTAAAAATGTCTGCTATGGACTTGAGGAAGAAGGCATTCCCTTCTATTATTTTGCAAGTGAAGAGAAAAATCCAGAAATACTGGCCCATGAAGCAGCACAGAGATCAAGACTTAATATCGGTGTTGGTATAGGAGCTGATAATAATATTGTGCTTCAGCATAAAAAACTGGATCTGGAAAATCCTTTTTTCAAGAAAAAAATTGATTATAATTTTCAGGCAAAGATTATTGGCTCTAATGCTGCCAGACTTGTAAAAGGTATTCCGGTAAAAGAAATTCCCTTAAAAGATGAATTTACAACAGGCTCTGCTCCGGATATTAAATTTAGTGAAAAAGATAAATTAGAATTTAAGCATTCAGAAACAGATTTAAATGCAGATCAAGTCAATAAATACAGTTTGAGTGATCTTGTTTTATCTTCTAAAAGCAGCAGTTCTTCTGAAAATAAAGATCAAGAAATAAATACAAAAATTAGTGAAGAAAAGAATAGTTCTAAAAATAATGAAAAAAATAGTGATTCTAAAATTGACGAGGAAAAAGATAACTCTGAAGATTTTAGTGAGATCAATTTGGACAGTGAAGATAGTATATCTGAAAAACAGCTTAATCTGCTGACAGATTTAATTGTGGATGTGGTTAAAAAATTAAATAACTAATTAATGGAACAGAGAAGTTAGGGAGGAGGGAATATGGCAAAAACTGCACTTGGTATGGTAGAGACTCTGGGTTTAAATGCAGCGTTTGAAGCTGCAGATGTGGCTAAAAAAGCTGCTAATATTGATTTGATTGGTTATGAAATAAGCCGTGGAGGTTTGATTGTTGTCAAATTCACTGGTGATGTTGGTGCTGTTAAAGCTGCTGTAGACGCAGCTAAACAGGCAGCATCAAAACTGAGCAAAGTTGTTGGTGCTCATGTTATTCCCAGACCACATAAGGATATTGATAATATGATTCGTACAGATGAAACTGTGGGTTATAAAAAAGAAAAGGGCGAGATTTCTGAAGATAATTCGTTTAAACAGGAACAAACCCCTAAAGAAACTGAAGGTGATTCTAAAATATCTGAAGACAGCAGCGCTGAAAATAAGGAAGATGATGAATCAGATAATGAAGATTTAGATGATGCAGAAAAAGAGAGTGAGAAACAGACAGATGATGAAGATTTAAATACAGAAAAAGATGCTAAAAAAGTAGATGAAGTTGAAGAAGTGGAATCAGATAATAAAGATGAAGAAGATATCTGCAATATTTGTGGAGATCCAGCCTGTCCGCGCAGAAAAGGTGATCTGAGAAAGAACTGTATTCACTATGATGAAATAATAAATGATGATAATTAAGGAAAAGGGGGAATGAAACGTGAACGGTGAAGCTTTAGGATTAATAGAAACTAAAGGATTTATTGGAGCAATAGAAGCAGCAGATGCAATGGTTAAAGCAGCTAATGTATCTCTGGTTGGTTATGAAAAAATCGGTTCAGGATTAATAACAGTACTGGTTAGAGGAGATGTTGGAGCAACTAAGGCAGCGACTGATGCAGGAGCTGCAGCAGCCGGAAGAGTTGGAGAACTTATTTCTGTACATGTTATTCCAAGACCTCATAAAGATGTTGAAACAATTTTACCTAAAATGGTGGCTGAAAAACTAGATATGCCGGAAATGGAGTAAATTGTGATGATCAATCCCCCTCTTCTTTGAGGTGGGAGGGGGAATTTATTTATTACTTATCAAATAAAATATGTAATTTATGATAATTATAAAAATCAAAAAATGATCTGCTGTCTGATGAAGGAGAATAATATTAATGAATAAATTTGTTGCTAACGCCAATATAGTCTTAAATGAAGTAGCAGAATTAATTGATAATCCACCACAAAAAATTGATTATCAAGGTGAAATTAAGGCAGGTGTAGATCTTGGAACTGCCAATCTGGTTCTTGCAGCAGTTGATAAAGATAATAAACCTCTGTTGGCACTCTGTGAACCTGGAACAGTTGTAAGAGATGGTCTTGTTGTAGATTATATTGGTGCTCTGAAAATAGTAAAAAAAATGAAAATAAAAATGGAAGCTATTTTTAACAGAGAAATCAAATATGCAGCAACTGCTGTACCGCCAGGTACTGGTGGTAGAGATATTGATACCTTTAAAAATGTTGTACAGGGAGCAGGATTCACTGTAAAAAATGTTGTGGATGAACCTTCTGCAGCAGCAACGCTGCTGGGTATTGAGCGAGGTGTTGTAGTGGATATTGGTGGTGGAACAACAGGGATTTCCATATTGGAAGATGGTAAAGTAGTTTATACTGCTGATGAAGCCACAGGTGGAACACATTTAAACCTTGTAATTGCAGGTGGATTGGGAATTAGTATAGAAAAAGCCGAAAAAATAAAAAGAGATCCTGATAGGATAGACGAAATATTTCCAATGGTTATTCCTGTAATAGAGAAAATTGCTTCTATTATTAATAATCATATTGGAAAATATAAAGCTGAAACAGTCTATTTAGTTGGCGGTACAAGTGCCATAGATGGTATAGAAGAGGTGCTTGCAAAAAAAACAGGTTTAAAGATTGTAAAACCCTCTCAGACTTTACTGGTAACTCCCCTCGGTATTGCCATTAACTGTGAATAGTTGAGGATGGAGGTAAAAAGATGGTTGAAGTGAACAGAGAACTGATAGAAAAAATTATCAGAGAAGTACTGAATACTCTGATGACAGATTCTTTCAAACTAAACAAGGAAAAGAAAAATATAACAGCTGTTTTTACCGGAGGCAAAATTGCTTATCAAAAAAGTTTAGATCAGCTAAAAAAAATTGACAGCACTTATGATATTAATTGGAGTTTTCTCTTTTCTACTGCAGCAGAAAAGATGCTGGATAAAAGCGAAATACTGTCAGCTCTTAATGTTGATTGGGATAATTATGAAGCTGATTTTGAATGTATCAATGATGCTGATCTTGTATTAATTCCTGTAATGACCAGAAATACAGTGGCTAAATTATCAGCACATTTTGTAGATTCACAGCTGATCGATTATATTTTTAGAGCTGTTATGTGCGGTATACCTGTAGCAGCTGTAAAAAATGCAGCTGATATTTCTGCAAAAGGCTGGAGAGAATTGGGGATGAATAAAACTCCGACAGCTTTACTGGAATATAATCAAAAACAGCTGAAAAGAGTAAAAAGTTTTGGTATTAAAATTGTTGATGCTGCTGATCTTTATAAAGAAGCTGACAGTATCTTAAAAAATGAATTAAATAGCGATGTAGAGTTTAATTTTGATGGAGAATCAGTAATATTTTCTAAATCAGATACAGCAAAAATTCAAAATAAAGCTGAATTTAATGACAGCAATTTATCTAAAGAAAACTCAGCAGAAGCTGGGACGGGAACTTCTGTAGTATTAAATAAAAAAGTGATTACCTATAAGGATATTAATCCTATTCGGGATACTATTAAGAAAATATATGTCAGGGAAGATGCAGTAATTACTCCATATGCCAGAGAAGTGGCAGAAAACAAAGGGATGATATTATGTTTACAGCCAGAGTAGTGGGTAATGTGGTGGCTACACAGAAAGATAAAGATCTAGTTGGAACAAAACTGCTTTTAGTACACCCTTTATATGGTGAATTTAGAAAAGAAAAATGTCTGGTTGCAGTTGACAGTGTAGGTGCTGGAATTGGTGAAAGAGTTCTTGTCACAAAAGGTAGTGCTGCACGTCAGACTGATCAGTTTAAAGGGAGTCCAATAGATCATGCTATTGTAGGTATTATTGATGAAATTGAACTTGATGAGTCAAGCTTTTCAGGAGGGGGTTATTAATATGTCTATTGCGACAAAAAGGGGGGATAGAGGAAATACAAGCCTCCTGAGTGGTGAAAGAATCACAAAATCAGACCCACAGGTTGAAGCATATGGTGTTATTGATGAGCTTAACTCCTGGTTGGGGCTGGCCCGGGTAAAGTGTGAGGATGCTGATATTAAACAAATAATTTTTAAAGTACAGAAGGATTTATTTATAGTTGCTGCAGAACTTGCATCTTTAGGGCGAGAACCCAAAGATAAATTAAAACAAGAGCACCTTGCTTTTCTGGAGGCTGAGCTAGACTCTTATCAGTCTGATTTTAATCTGTCAGGATTTATAGTACCTGGTGAAAGTGAAGTGGGCAGCCTGCTTGATATCTGCAGAACAATCTGCAGGAGAGCTGAAAGAAGAACTATAGCTGCTGAGGAAGAGAAAGATATAGAATTTTCGGAAATACTCCATAGTTATATTAATCGGCTGTCTGACCTCATTTATATTTTGAGCAGAACTGCAGATAGAAGGTATTTAATAGATTTAATTACTGAGAAGGTTTGTCAGGTTCTGAATAATGAGGAGAGTTAGTTATGAAAATATCTCTTAATATAGCAGAAAAAATTGCAGAACAGTGCCAGAAAAAGGCAGAAAAAATGAATTTAGCGGCTGTTATCTCTGTGGTTGGAGATGATGGAAAACTGATAACTTTTAAAAAAATGGATAATGCCCTGCCCATAAGTATTGAACTGGCACCTGCAAAGGCTTATACTGCTTATGCTCTGCGGATGACTACTCAGGAACTTGGAGAAATTTCGAGTCCTGGCAATATGCTTTATGGTATTGATACTTCCTGTGAAAATATAGTCCTTTTTGGAGGCGGCATACCGCTCAAAAGTCAGGGGGAAGTTGTTGGAGCAGTTGGTGTAAGTGGTGGTACTGTGGATGAAGATATTGAAATTGCTGAATCGGGAGCAGAATTTTTTGTCAATAGATATACGAGCAGTTAGTTTAAACAGGGAAGGAGGAGAAAGATTGGATATTAAAAATCAGGATATTAATAAAATAGTAGAACAGATACTAAAAGAAATAGAGGAAGAAAAAACTGAAATAAAAGATAATAAAACTGAAAATAGTTCTAAAGGAGATTTAGGCATTTTCCCTACCATGGATGAGGCAATTGATGCAGCATGTAAAGCTCAAAATATACTTCAGAATGATTATTCTATAGAAGAAAGAGAAGAGCTAATAAAGGCCATGAGAAATGAAATAAGTATGCATGTTGATAAAATATCACGGATGGCATATGAAGAAAGTGGTATGGGAAGAATAGAAGATAAAATTATAAAAAATAATTTAGCTATAAATAAAACTCCTGGAACCGAAGATCTTAGAACTGAGGCTAAGAGTGGGAAAAAAGGTCTTACAATTCTGGAGGAAGCACCTTTTGGAGTGATCTGTGCAATAACGCCTGTAACCAATCCATCAGAAACTATTATCTGCAATTCAATCGGAATGATAGCAGCCTGCAATACAGTAGTTTTTAATGGTCATCCCAGAGCAAAGAAAACTTCAACATATGTAATTAAAGTTTTAAATCAGTCAATAATAGAAGCAGGTGGTCCTGCAAATCTACTTACAGCAGTTGCTGAACCTACAATTCAAACAGTTGAAAGCTGTATGGCTGATGACAGAATATCTATGATTGTTGCTACAGGTGGTCCAGGTGTGGTAAAAGCAGCACTTTCTTCAGGCAAAAAAGCTATTGGTGCTGGAGCAGGTAATCCCCCGGTGTTGGTTGATGATACAGTAGATTTAAAAAGAGCTGCATCAGATATTATTAAAGGTGCAAGTTTTGATAATAATTTACCATGTACATCGGAAAAAGTAATTGTTGCTCTGGACAGTGTTGCAGACGAATTAATAAAACACATGATCGATGATAATGCTCAGCTTATAGATGATACAGTTTCACTGGAAAAAATTATTCTTAATGATGATGGTTCCATTAACAAAGATCTTGTTGGTAAAAATGCTGCATATATCCTTCGCAAAGCAGGAATTAAACCAAAATGTGAGGACTTGAGGCTTGTAATTGTAGATGTAGAACTTGACCATCCATTTGTACAGGAAGAACAGCTGATGCCTGTTATCCCTCTTGTTAGAGCCAAAAACTTTGAAGAAGCAATGGAAATTGGAGTTCAGGTTGAACACGGGAACAGACATACAGCAGTAATTCATTCTAAAAATGTAGATAATTTAACAGCATTTGCCAAGAAAATTGAAACTACTATTTATGTCAAAAATGCACCTTCTTATGCAGGTATCGGTGCTGGAGGAGAGGGACATACAACTTTTACAATAGCTGGTCCTACTGGTGAAGGATTAACTTCTGCCAGAACATTCACCAGAAAGAGAAGATGTGTATTAGTAGATGGATTCTCCATTATATAAAAAAGTGGTTTCTAAATGGAGAGGGGTATTTTTATGAGCCTTATAAAAAAAATATTTGAAGCAGGGGTAGTAGGAGCTGGAGGAGCCGGTTTTCCTACTCATGTTAAATATGACTGTGAAGCAGAATATCTGATTATCAATGGAGCAGAATGTGAGCCACTTTTGATGACAGATAAATATCTCATGAGAACCTATTCAGCAGAGATGATTTCAGCAGCAAATAAAATAGCAGAGCAAATAGGTGTTGAAAAAACAGTTTTTGCTCTTAAGAAAAAATATGAAAATGAAAGAGCCTGTCTGGAGAAAATAATAGAGGATGAGGAATATAAAATAGATTTATTTCTGATGGACAGTTTTTATCCTGCAGGTGATGAGCAGATTATGGTTTATGACATAACAGGACGTACGGTTCCTGAAGGTGGTATACCTCTTCAGGTTGGGGTAGTAGTTACAAATGTTGGAACTCTTGTAAATAGTTATTTTGCTCTACAGGGAAAACCAGTGACAGATAAATATGTTTCTATGTTGGGAGAAGTAAATGATCCCAAAATAATTAATGTACCCATTGGTACTCCTATTAATGACTGTATAAAAGCAGCAGGTGGTGCATCAGTGGATGATTATGCAGTAATAATTGGTGGACCAATGATGGGGACTCACTATGTGACAGATGAAGAGATAAATAGTGCTGTTATTAAAAAAACAGATGGAGCTCTTATTGTACTTCCCAGGAACCATTATGTGATAGAGAGAAATCAGCAGAGCATGGAACATATGAAAAACCAGTCTAAGGCAGCCTGTATACAGTGCCGCATGTGTACTGATTTTTGTCCCAGGTATTTAATAGGACATGATATGGAGCCGCACAGAATAATGAGAGCACTGGCCTATTCAGAAGATGAAGAAATTTTCAAGATGGCACAGCTATGCTGTGAGTGTGGAGTATGTGAGCTTTATGCCTGCCCGATGGGATTATCACCGAGGCTTATCAATGTATATTTTAAAGAAAAGGTAAAAGACAAGTATAAGAGTAAACAGGAAGAATACAGTGCTCATCCAATGAAAAAATACAGACGAATACCAACAGATCGCCAAATTTCCAGGCTTAACCTGAGTAAATATTATCATCAGTCTCTTGCGGAAACAGAAAAAATTGAAATAAAAGAGGTTAAAATTCCTATGAGCCAGCATATTGGTGTACCTGCATATCCTGTGGTAGAAATAGGTCAGCAGATCAAAAAAGGAGATCTTGTTGGAAAAGCTAAAGAAGACAGCCTTAGTGCCAATATACATGCCAGTTTAGAGGGGAAAATTATTAAGGTGGACGAGAAAGAAATAGTAATAAGTAAAAGTTCTGAGGTGGAATTATGATTACTACAATAGGCTTACTTGAGTTTAACTCAATCAGCCAGGGTATAAAAGTAGCAGATATAATGAAAAAAGCAGCAGATGTAGATCTGATTTTGGCACAGCCAACCTGTCCGGGTAAATATACTATTTTAATTTCTGGAGATGTAAGTGCAGTTAAATCTTCTGTAAAATCAGGAATAGAAAAAGGTGATCCATTTGTAGTAGACCATCTTGTTATCTCAAGAATACACAATCAGCTTTTAAATGCAATTAATGCAACTACAGAGATAGAAAAAGTTAATGCAGTTGGTGTGCTGGAATATTTCAGTATAGCAAGTGCTATAATTGGTGCAGATGCAGCTGCCAAAGCAGCTCAGGTTGATCTTATACAGGTTAGATTGGGTACGGGTTTGGGAGGAAAGGCATATGTGACATTTACGGGAGATGTCAGTGCAGTAAAACAGGCTCTTAATGCAGGAGCAGCTGCCGGCAAGGACAATGGTATGCTCTATAATAAAGTATTTATTTCTTCTCCTGATAAGGATGTATTTAAAACACTGCTTTAAACTGCAGATATAAAATAATCTAAATATATGCTGCTGTTGCTATAAAGAGGAGATGGTTGGATGAATTCTTTTAATTTTGAGTTCCAGATAAAGACAAAAATAAAGTTCGGATCTGGGAAGAGAAAGGTTTTGCCTCAAACAGCTGCCGATCTGGAATGCAGAACTTTGATGATTGTTGTAGATGAAGGTATAAAAAAAGCTGGTATTTTGGATATGATAACAGCAGAGCTGGATGGTAAAGTTAATTATGTTGTTTTTGACAAGGTTAAACCAGATCCTACTATAGATATTATAGATCAGGGTGTTAAATTTGCAATAGAAAACACTGCAGATGCACTGCTTGCGGTAGGTGGGGGAAGTCCTATTGACTCTGCAAAGGCAGTTAGAGCTGTCTGTCAGCAGAAAGAACTGAATGAAAAGTGCAGTAGGATACCTTTAATTACAGTTCCCACCACCTCTGGTTCTGGCAGTGAGGTAACAAAAGCAGTAGTGATTAAAGATGAAAAAACAAAAAATAAGTTTTCCGCTGTAGATGAAAGTCTAATACCGGATATAACAGTGGTTGATCCAGAGCTTACCAGAACACTTCCACCATATTTGACTGCAATTAGTGGAATGGATGCTTTAAGCCACTGTATAGAGTCCTATGTATCACAGGATGCAGTACTGCCTTTTGAAATGATAGCAACTAAAGGAGTAGAAATGGTAAAAAATTATCTGCGTCCAGCAGTAGGTAATGGAAATAATATGAAAGCAAGAGAAGGGATGTCTCTTGCCAGTCTTTTTGGAGGAATTGCTCTAAGCAACTGTGGTCTGGGTCTGGTACATGCTATTGCCCATCCGCTTGGAGGAAGATTCAAAATTCCTCATGGGCTTGCAAATACTATACTGCTTCCACATGTTATGAAATTTAATATAATTACCAACCCGACTAAATTTGCTAATGTTGCTCGTTTGCTGGGCGTTAATATTTCGAATATGACTGAAATGGAAGCAGCTAGAAGAGCTGCAGATGAAGTCAAGAGGCTCACTGCAGATATTGGACTGCCAACAGGTTTAAAAGAGTTTGGTGTTGACAGTTTTGAAGAAGTTGCAGATTTAGCTCTTGAAGAAGTTCTTATGCTCAGAAGTAATCCAAGGCCTGTAAAAAGAGAAGATATTATAAAGATTCTTAAAGATGTTTACTGATGAAGAATTTTTACGGATAAAATTATGAATTCAAGGAGATAATAGATAAATATATTTCAGCAGAGGATGGTAATATTATGAAAGTATTTGTGCTTAACTGTGGCAGTTCTTCATTAAAATATCAATTAATAAATATGGAAGGTGAAACAGTTCTGGCAAAAGGACTTGTGGAAAAAATTGGAGAAAAAAGTTCAGTTTTAAAACATAAAGCTTTAAATAAAGAAGAAATAAAGATTTCGGGAAAAATAGCTGCTCACAATAAAGCTATTAAAATGGTTTTAGATGTACTTCAGGATGAAAAAATTGGAGTTATTAAAAATATGGATGAAATTAGTGCTGTCGGCCACCGCGTTGTGCACGGAGGAGAAAAATTTTCAGGTTCTGTGCTGATAAATGATGCAGTATCTGAAGCACTGAGGGAAAATATCAAACTGGCTCCACTGCATAATCCGGCTAATTTAATTGGTATTGAAGTAAGTCAGAAGCTGATGCCAGATACTCCCAATGTTGGTGTTTTTGATACAGCATTTCATTACTCTATGCCTGAACAAGCATTTCTTTATGCAGTACCTTATTCCTGGTACAAAGAAAATGGGGTAAGAAGGTATGGTTTTCATGGAACATCACATAAATTTGTATCTGAGAGAGCATCAGAATTGGATGGAAGAAATTATGAAGATCTAAAAATAATAACATGTCATCTGGGTAATGGTGCCAGTATAGCAGCGATTGATAAAGGCAGAGTGGTTGATACCAGTATGGGTCTTACTCCACTGGAAGGACTTGTAATGGGAACCAGATCTGGAGATATTGATCCCGGTATAATACCTTATATTATGAAAGAAAGAAATTTGTCCATCGAAGATGTTGATGAAGTTCTTAATAAAGAAAGTGGAGTACTAGGAATTTCTGGAGTCAGCAATGATTTTAGAGATTTATCTGAAGCAGCAGAAGCAGGCAGCCGCAAATCCGAGCTGGCCCTTGA
This sequence comes from Halanaerobium sp. DL-01, assembly GCF_003338615.1. Lineage (NCBI taxonomy): Bacteria > Bacillati > Bacillota > Clostridia > Halanaerobiales > Halanaerobiaceae > Halanaerobium > Halanaerobium sp. DL-01. The sequence continues at coordinate 54,869 of NZ_QPJN01000005.1, read as the reverse complement.
AATTTTCTGCCGTCGAGTAAAAAAATATATAGGATCTTATACAGCAGTGATGGGTGGAGTTGATATAATAGTATTTACAGCCGGTATAGGAGAAAATGCTGTGGAGGTAAGAGAAATAATATTATCTGACATGGAGTATTTTGGTATCTGTCTTGATAAAGAAAAAAATAAATGTCGGGGTGAGGAAATAAAAATAAGTAAAGAAGAATCAGCAGTTAAAGTATATGTTATTCCAACAAATGAAGAGCTGGTTATAGCTAGAGAAACAAAAAAAATAATAGAAAATCACATTAAATCAGTACTGGAGGATATACTTGCAGGTAATTAAAAAAGAATTAAAAAGCAACTGGGGTGAGAGAAAATGGCAGCAGAAAAAGAAAAACAGCGGATGATACAGGAATATGTACCTGGTAAACAGGTTACTCTGGTACATCTAATTGCCCATCCATCCAAAGATATCTACAAAAAAATTGGTTTAAACCAGGAACACGAAGCATTAGGAATTTTAACTATTACTCCCAGTGAAGCCGCAATTATTGCTGCAGATGCAGCAAGTAAAGCAGCAAATATTGAAATTGGTTTTATTGACAGATTTAGTGGTTCTCTTGTTATAAGTGGTAAGGTGTCCAGTGTTGAATCAGCTTTAAAAAATATTCTTAACTTATTAGAACATGTTTTGGATTTTGATATAACAGATATTACGAGGTCCTGATATGGTAAAAATAATTCTTATAGGGGCCAGTAGAGCAGGAAAAACAACACTTATAAAAGTTCTGGAGAATGGAGAATTTAAAAATATAGATTACAGAACACAAAGTCTTGAGTTTAATGATAAAGCTATTGATACTCCTGGAGAATATATAGAGAACAAGCATTATTACACAGCCTTAATTTCAGCTGCACAGGAAGCTGAAATAATAGGTCTTGTTGCAGATGCCACGGCAGAACAAAATTTTTTGCCACCAGGCTTTGCTTCTGTTTTTGCGAGACCTGTGGTAGGTATTATTACAAAAATAGATGCAGAAGATGCAGATATTGAATATGCAAGATCAATTTTGGAAATGGCTGGAGCAGAGAAAATATTTCTTACAAGTGCTCTAGAAGGTACAGGTTTAAAAAAATTATCTGAATTTATAAAGTTCAATAGTGAAGTTGGGAGGACAGACGAATGAATTATCTGGAAAAAGCTAAAAAAGCAGCATATTATATTAAAGAAAGAACCGGTTATAATAAATTAAATACGGCAGTAGTTGCCGGAAGTGGTCTTTCTTTTTTAAAGGATATACTGAATAAGGAAATTGAACTGTCCTTTACAGAAATTCCTTATTTCCCACCTCTTACTGCCCCAGGACATAAAGGCAGCCTTATTTTTGGGAAGATTAATGGGGAAAATACTATTATTACAGGGGGAAGATACCATTATTATGAGGGGTACAGTATGGAAGAAGTTGTTTTTCCGATACGAGTGTTTAAATATCTTAAAGTAAAAAAGATTTATTTGACAAATGCAGCAGGAGCACTTAATGAAGACTATCACAGAGGAGATCTTATGGTGGTTAAAAATCATATTAACCTGCAGGGAACAAGCCCTTTAAGAGGACCAGCTTTAGAAGATGAAATACGCTTCCCGCTGTTGGAAAAAGCCTATTATAATAAGGAGGAAGAGCGGCAGAAAATTATCAGTTTGGGAGAAAAGTATGGTCTTAATATTCATGAAGGTATATACACAGCTATCTGTGGCCCGGAAATTGAAAGTTCAGCAGAAGCAGAGTATATGCGCAGGATAGGTGGAGACTGTGTTGGAATGTCAACTGTTCCGGAAATAATTGCTGCGGTGCAGAGCAGGCTGGATGTTCTTGCTGTTTCTGTGATAACAGATACTGCCGGTGAATATAATCCTGAAGTTATATCTTCCGAAAATATGGAACTTTTAATGGGAAAATTAGCACCGGGTATTAAAGGATTGTTTAAAGAAATTTTGTCGGAATAATTAAATATTTAGATTTTATAAAATTTGTTAAAAAAGCAATATTAATTAAATTTATTAAACTAATATGTTATAATGTAACAAAATAAAGATAAAAAAACGTGTAGAATGCACAGGGCTTGATTTGCTTATTTTCAATCCATTAAGGAGGATTATTAATATGGTAATAGCCAGCTGTGAGCTAATTCTCTATCTACCGGCTGTTTCATCATTAAAAGAAAAGAGAAAGATTATAAAAAGTTTAATTGATAAAAGCCGCAATAAATTTAATATTGCAGTTGCAGAAGTTGAGAACAATGACTACTGGCAGAGTGCAGTAATTGGAGCTGCAGCAGTTGGAAATGATCGACGCTATTTAGAAAGTATGATGAATAAGTATATAAATTTTGTTGAAACACTACCTGGTTTTATTCTCACAGATTTTGAAGTGGAAATTATCTGACAGCTTATCCCTATCAATTAAGGAAGCGGCTTTATGATCTACGATAAGTGTAATTTCTGGATGTGTCTGCAGAAGTGAAGATGGAACCCTGGTAGATATACAGCCGCTCACAGTGGACCTAATAGCTTCAGCTTTATTTTCGCCACTCGCCAGCAGAATAATCCTTCTTGCTTTTAAAATAGTTGCCATTCCAATCGATAGTGCTTTTTGGGGAACTTCATCTTTTGAATCGAAAAATCTGCTGTTGGCTTCGATAGTTTCTTTTCTTAAATTCACAAGACCAGTTGTAACATTTAATTTTTCGTCCGGTTCATTAAAACCAATATGACCGTTTGCACCTATTCCCAGCACCTGAAGATCTATACCACCAGCACGACTTATTGCTTCTTCATATTCCTTGCATTCATTTATTACCTCATCTGTCATTCCATTGGGTATATTTATATTTTCTTTTTTAATATTTATATGTTTAAAAAAATTATTTTTCATATAATAATGATAGCTTGTTTCATTTTTGGGATCCAGCCCATAATATTCATCAAGATTAAAGGTTACAACTTCGGAAAAATCAACTTCATCATCTCTGTACATCTTTATAAGTTCGCTATACATGCCCAGGGGGGTACTGCCTGTAGCAAGACCAAGCACACTGTCAGGTTTTAATGTAATTTGACTTGCTACCATAAGGGCAGCCTTTTTACTCATTTCTTCAAAATTTTCTTCAATAATTAATCTCATCATTAAACCTCCTCAAGGTTGTTGAGTTTAAATTTTAGTTTAAATTTATAGCTGTCATTCCTGTAGTAGGCGGAAGTATATTCAAGGATTTTGTTATCACTGCTGTAGGTAAATTGTTCTAAGTATAAACCCAGCACCTGTTTTTTGATTCCCATTTTTTCTGCAGTATCTTTATTTATAATTACTGGCTCTATTTCAGCTTCTGCTCTGCTCAAAATACAGCCATATCTTTCCTTCATAATTTTAAAAAGTGAGCTTTCCTGCAGATTTTCCTTTTCTAGAGAAGGAAAATCTTTTATAGGGAGATAGGTGTTTTCCAGTAAAAAAGGTAGATCATCTATAATTCTCAGCCGCTGCAGATGATAAATTCTGTCTTCAGCCTCTATATTCAATTTTTCTGCTGCATTTTTGTCATTTATTATGTCAAATTTAATTAACTCTGTTTTAAAGCTGAGGCCTTTTTTCTTCATTTCTTCAGAAAAACTGGCTATAGGAGAAATTTCATATTCTTTATTTAATTCTGCTACAAAAGTACCGCTGCCCTGTTTTCGAACGAGATAGCCGTTGTTGACAAGTTCATCAACTGCTTTTTTTACTGTCATTCTGCTGACATCCTGATATTCTGCCAGCTTTCTTGCGGCCGGAAGTCTGTCACCTGTTTTAAGTCTGCCTTCCTTTATTAGTTCAAAAAGCAGTTCTTTAAGCTGATAATAGAGCGGAAGAGGACTGTTTTTACTTATTTTTTTCATTTTTTTTATCAAAAATATCCCCCCTAAATAGGTATATAGGATAAGTGGTATATACCAATTATACATGAATAAACTTTTTTGAACAAGTAAATTTTCAAAAAAAGGTGTATAGTGCAGGAAAATTAAATTTAAGTGAGAATATGTATTTAAGTGAGAATATGTAAATTAATAAGATAAGAAAAGAAGGTGTTATAGGTGAAAAGATATCTGTTTTTTATTGTAGTTTTCTTTCTTGTTTTTTATTCTTTGTCTCTTTCTGCAGAAGAAATAGATTTAAATTCTTTTAAGTTTTCAATCAAACCTGACAATATTGAGGAATCAACTTTAATTCCGGCCTCAGAATTGAAAGAAAATCTTCCGCTATCTTTTCACAGAATGGAAGATAATAAATTTCTGATAATTTTTGCAGGAAGGTTTTATCTGCTGAATGTCGAGACAAAAAATATAAAAATTGAAGGTGGAGAAATTAGGCTGGAGAATAATATTTTTTATCTGAATGGACATCTGCTTCTGCCGGTTGAGTTTATTAAAATGCTGCCAGGAATTGATGTAGATAATTCTGGAAAAATAATTTATGACCAAAATTTTGCAGGATAAGACTGCATAAGAACAGGAGGGCTGTACAAGTTTGATTATTAGTAGACAGCAGAAAAGGAACATTTAAAGATTTCCATAATATAATAATCTGTCTAAAGGACTTCAATTTAATTTATAGGCAGTTACTGGAATAAGCAGACAGAATATGTTATCGAGTGGCTTTTATCAATCAGGGTAAACTGCTTGCTATGGCTATTGGCAGCCCGAAAAAATTTGAAAAAGAGCTGAGTAAAAGCAGAGATGAAGAGGTCACTTTACTGGAAGTATTTAAAGAACTAAATCAATAAGTTAGGCAGGAGGAAATTTATTATGAAAATTTCACCTGAACACAGCTTTTTATTCCAAAATATAAATCATATAGCATATTATTTAATAGATATGGAGCATTTTGGCCCTGTTAATCAAATGATGGCTGATATATGTAATCTTTCTAAAGAAGATATAGAATATCAGCATATATCAGCATTTTTTAATGATAAAGAGTTGAAAAATCTAAAAAAATTTCATAAAAAACTTTTTGAACAGGGTGAGGAAAAAAATGTCTGCAGGAGTTTTGTTAGAGATAGTGGAGAAGAGAGGTTTTTTGAGGTAAAATATATTCCTCATAAAAATAATAGTGAGAAAGTGGATTATATTCTCTGTCTTGCTGAAGATATTACAAAAAAACTGGCAGCTAAAAAAAAGATTAAAGCACAGAAAGAAGTGTTAAAGGATAATGAATTGAGGACAAGATTTTTTACCAATGTTTCACATGAATTAAAAACTCCACTTAATCTGATTTTTTCCACACTTCAGGTAATAGATTATTACAAAAAACAGCACAGCTACCTTAAAAATGACAAAAGATTGGATAAATATCTAAACTTAATAAAACAGAACGGATTTAGACTGCTGAGGCTTGCAAATAATTTGATTGATATAATCAGAATTGGTGCAGATTCATTTAAAATTAATAGAGGCAATTATGATATTATTTTTGTTATAAAAGGTATAATAGAATCTGTTAGTGATTTTATTGACAGTAGAGATAGGATGCTGAAATTCAGTACTGATATTAAAAGTAAAATTATTGCATGTGATCCATTTAATATTGAAAGAGTTATGCTTAATCTTCTTTCAAATGCAGTTAAATTTACAGAAGCGGGAGATGAAATCACAGTTAGTGTAGAAGAAAAGGAAGAAAAAATTGTCATAAGTGTAAGAGATACCGGTATAGGTATCAAAGAGGAAGAACGGGAAGTGATTTTTGAACAGTTTCGTCAGATAAATAAAAGCTTTAACAAACAGCAAGAGGGCAGTGGAATTGGCCTATCTCTGGTAAAGTCAATTATTGAAATGCATAATGGAAAAGTATGGGTTGAAAGTAAATTTGGCGAATACAGTCAGTTTAGTTTTTATTTGCCTGATTTTAAAGTTATTAAAGAAGATAATGATAGCGAAAAATATAAAGCGGATAATCTGTTTAATAAAGTTGATTTAGAATTTTCTGATATCTAATGATATCTATAATGTAGGGTTTTAAATATCGTTAATATGGCAGGAAAAAGGAGAGAACTGTTGAATTAATATATATAGTAAATAAAGCTTTACTGAAAGGAGGGGACTGTTTTGATAAATCTGGAAAATAAAGTATTCAATATCTATATTTACATATTTATATTTATTATTGTTTTAATATTAAATCAATCTGCTGTGGCTCAAAATAGAATTTTCTTCAATGGCAGAGATATAACAGAGGAAATAGAAACTCTTGAAAGAAAGGGAGAGCTTTTAATTAAAGCCAGGGATTTAGAAGAAATGCTTGATGCAGAGCTGAAGTGGCAGTCTGCTATAAAAACTCTGGAAATGAAATCAGATGGAGTAAAGATTAAACTGATGGCTGACAGTCCCTATATTCAGATAGGCAATAAAGCTTTAAAGACAAAAGCAGGATTGGTTTTGATGGACGGCAGTGCATTTGTTCCGCTGGCCAGATCAATAGAAGCTTTTGGATTTCTGCTTGAATTTCAGAGAGGTAAAGAAGAACTTTATATTTTCAAACCTGAGACTACTATAGATAATGTCTGCTGGTCAGAAGATGGAAACCAGCTTAAGATTGAGATGGATGAAATTACCCCCTATCGGGTACTCAAAGGAGAAAATGAAAAAGAAATTATTGTAGAAATAGACAAGGCTGAGATTGCTAAAGGTTTTACAGATAATATTTCTAATGATAACTTTTACTTAAAAATCGATAATGTTCCAGATAATGCACTTCTGCGGCTTACTGTTAAAAGTAAGTATCCTATACCTTTTCAGTTGGATGGTGGTGTACATGAAGAGGAAGAAGGACTTGTGCTAAGTTTCCTACCCCAGATTAAGACGATATCCTGGTCAGATAAGGATATGCTGATGGTGGAGGCAAATGGAGAAATATTTAAACCGGATATTATGTATCTGGAGGAACCAAGAAGAATGGTTATTGATATTCCCAATCTGATGCTGGGAGATTATAAACTTAACCTGCCAGAAAATGAGTGGGTTAAAGATGTTAGAGTTTCACAGTTTAAATATGACCCAGTAACCTTAAGAATAGTACTGGAACTAAAAGGTGAAAAGATTCTGCAGCCGTTAAGCCGGGAGAAGGAAGACCTTCTTGTCTTTAAACCTACCGTACAGACAGAGATAAATAATTTGGTCTATAGTGGTAGGAAAATAAAATTTAATTCTACTTCTTCTCTAGTGCCGGATATGTTTCTTCTTTCAGAACCACCTCGGCTGGTAATCAATCTCTTTAATGCCGAAAGAGGAGAAAATATTTCTGATAGTGTAGAAATAGAGAATGATTCTCTGATAGAAAAAATTCGTACTGCCCGTTTTGATCAGCAGACAGTACGCTTTGTGGCAGATCTTAAAGAGCTTACAGGCTACAGCTGGGAGGAAGAAAAAACCAATGATGGATATAGCTATACGGTCAGCTTCAAAAATAAGTTTTCCAGTATTAGTAGTAAAGAAGTTGATGGTTTTCAGTATATTAATATAAATTTAACCGGTAATGCTGAATATGAGGTAAAAAAATTTAACTATCCACACAGACTTGTAGTAGACATTAAAAACGCTGTTGATAATCTTGAAGATATTGAACTTCCAGAATATGGATCGATGATAAGAGATATCAGGACAAGCCGATTTGATAAAGATGGAAAAGAAGTTATAAGGCTGGTATTTGAACTGAATAAATATTACAACCACGAAATAACTAAGACAGAACAGGGGAGAAGAATAAATATTGCCCTGGCAAAAGATCAGAGTTTTGTAAATCCAACCAGAAAAGATCGAATAGTTGTAGATGCAGGACACGGTGGATTTGATCCAGGAGCAATAGGGAAAAGCGGCCTTGAGGAAAAAGAAGTAAATCTTGCGATTGCCTTACATTTAGCTCAAATGCTTAGAGATTCCGGTCAGGATGTAATTTTGACCAGAGATGGGGATGAGTTTATATCCTTAAAGCAGAGGGTTAGTAAGGCCAATAAATCCGGAGCAGCTCTTTTTGTGAGCATCCATGCCAATTCATTTAATGATCCACAGTCCAGTGGTACAGAGACATATTACAGCAGGGCAAAAAGTGAAAAAAGCAGGAAGCTGGCAGAATATCTGCAGCAGGAACTGGAAACAGGGATGGATCTTTTAGGAAGAGGTGTTAAAGAAGAAAATCTTTATGTAATTAAATATACTCAGATGCCGGCCGTTCTTGTGGAGACAGCATTTTTGTCAAATCCTCATGAAGAAAGTCTTCTTTCGGAAGATATGTTCAGAAAAAAAGCTGCTCGAGCCATCTATAGAGGTATTATAAAGTACATGAACACTATTAGTAAAGGGGGAGATAACTTATGATAGAAAAGAAATATAATCGTAAAAATCCCTCTAAAAAAAGGAAAATACTAGTACTTTTGAGAATTGCTCTAATTACAGCAGGTGTTATTTATTTGCTGATATTTTTGAACGGGTTGTTTACCGAAAAAGAAGTAGAAATATACTTTTCCACTGCAGATGCAATGTATCTACAGGCAGAAAAAAGAGAACTGACAGGTGAAGACATATACCGAGAGATAGCGGCTGAACTCAGCAGAGGACCTGATAATAAAAGCTTGAGGAAAACCATTCCTCAGGAAGTTGAGCTGATAGATTATCAGATTAAAGATGGTCTGCTTATTCTTAATTATAATAGAGCATTGGTAGAAAACCACTGGGGAGGAAGTACAGGTGAGAGGCTGACGGTTTATTCAATAGTGAATAGTTACACCTCCCTTGAAAATATTGATCAAGTTAAAATTTTGATTGAAGGTAAAGAAATTGAAACTCTGGCAGGGCATATGGATCTGACGTCATCATTTGTATTCAATGACAGCCTGGTTTTGCAGAAATAACTTGCAGCCGGGCTTATCTCTTATTATAATGTTATAGAAGTTAGATTTAATTTGAAGCTTAAGAAAACAGGAGCTGATTTATTTGTATGAAAAAAACAGACCGATTGGACTTCTAGATTCAGGAGTAGGTGGGCTGACAGCAGCAAAAGAAATATTAGATATATTAGAAAATGAAAAAATTATATATTATGGTGATACACTCCATCTTCCTTATGGTCCTAAAAATTTGGATGATGTAAGAAAATATGTTAAAAAAATAGTAAGATATCTGATTGAAGAATGGAAAGTTAAAGTAGTAGTTTTAGCATGTAATACGGCAACTTCAGCTGCTCTCGAAATTTTAAAAAAAGAGTTTTTTATTCCTATCTTTGGTATAATAGATAGTGGTGCCAGAAAAGCAGTAGAAATTAGTAAAAAGAAACGAATTGGATTAATTGGGACTCAGGGTACTATTTCCAGTATGGCATATCAAAATGCTGTTAGGTCTTATGATATAATGCAGAAAATTTATGCAGAACCGTGTCCACTTTTTGTGGAGATGGTGGAAAAAGGAGAATTTACAGGTAGGGAAATAGAAAAAACAGCAGAGAAATATCTGCAAAATCTTATTAAAAATGATATAGATGTGCTGATTTTAGGCTGTACTCATTATCCTTATTTGGCTCCTGTTCTAAAAAAAATTGTGGGAAATAAAATTAAACTTATTGATCCATCCCTTGAGATAGCTGGAGATTTAAAAAAATTTCTAATAAAAAATGATTTATTAAATATCAGCCCACATGCTGCAGAACATCAATTTATTGTAAGTGATATTGACAAAATATATCAAAAATTTTTAGTAGAGGGAAGAAAATTTTTAAAACTTGATAATCTTCATTTTGTAGAAGATAATATTTTTACAGAATATTAAGTGTTGGAGGGATTTTTTTTGCCACAGCTATTTAAGGGAAAAATAGAAAAAAAAGAATTTATGGAAAAAAGAAAAGAAATTCTAAAAAGCTGGAAAACAGGTAGTGAAGTTGATCTGCGTTCAGCTGTAGAATTTCAACGCAGTTTAAGTGAAGGCCGCAGAACATCTTCTGTACTTAAACAAGCAGCATCAGAAGGTAAAATACTCTGTCAGCCAAGGGCCGGTCTTACTCTTCTGGATCATCATTTAGAACTTCTTAACTTTCTGAAGAAAAATGCAAAAGCAGATATACTTTCCACAAATGTTGATACTATGACAAGACAGAACAGATATCAGGATGCAGAAAATGGACTGGTAGAGAGCAGGGAAATTAAAAAATCACTTCTGGATGGTTTTCCTATCGTGAGCCATGGAGTAGATAACTGCAGAGAAATAATTTTAAATTTAGATATTCCTGTTCAACTAAGACATGGAACTCCGGACTCGCGTTTAATGGCTGAGATAGCCTATGCATCAGGATTTAATGATTTTGTAGGTGGAGGTATTTCCTATAATTTCCCCTATGCAAAAGATAAAAATCCTGCTGACACTGTTTCCTGGTGGCAGTATGTGGACAGATTAACAGGATATTATGAAGACAGAGGTGTAAACATTAATCGTGAAACTTTTGGCCCACTTACAGGAACTATGGTTCCACCGGCTATCAGTGTTGCTGTTTCTATTATTGAAGGCATTCTGGCTGCAGAGCAGGGAGTAATTCACCTTAGCTTGGGCTATGGTCAAAACGGAAATTTAATTCAGGATACAGCTGCACTTATGGCCCTGAGAGAAATGGCAGATAAATATATAAATGATGATTTAAATTTAACAGATGATATTTTTATAAGCACTGTTTTTCACGAATGGCTGGGGGGATTCCCGGAAGATAGAGCAGCTGGATTTGCCCTTATAAATACTGGAATACTGTCGGCTGCAGCAGCAGAAACAGATAAAATAGTTGTTAGATCTCCAGGAGAAGCAATAAATACCTCCTGTAGGGAAGATCTGGCAGATGGTATCAGGACGACCAAACACTGTTTAAAAATTGCTAAAAGACAGGATTGTTTTGATATGAAGCTTGTAGAAGAGGAAAAAAGCATTATTATCAAAGAAGCATCAGCTATCATTGATAGGGTTAAAGATATTGCGGATGGATTTTGGGCAAAGGGTGCTGTTAAGGCAGTGGATATGGGTATTATCGATGTTCCTTTTTCTTCCAGCACTTTCAATAGAGGAGAAGTAATGCCCTGCAGAGACAGTAGGGGGGCGGTAAGATTTTTTAATACAGGATGCCTTCCATTTAATGATGAGATAAAAGAATTTCACAGAGAAAAAATTGAGGAAAGAGCAGATAAGGAGAAGCGTGAAGTCGACTTCCAGATGGTTATAGATGATATTTATGCAGCTGGAAGGGGTCTGCTCAGCAGTAGCGACTTCCAAAATTAAAGGAGGATTTAATAATAATGCGCAGTGATGGAAGAAAAAGAGACGAACTTAGAGAAATAAGAATTCAGAGGAATTTTACAAAATATGCAGAAGGATCTGTAATGATCGAAACTGGGGACACTATGGTATTATGTAATGTATCTATAGAAGACAGTGTGCCCTATTTTTTGCGTGGGAAAAATCAAGGCTGGCTGACAGCAGAATATTCTCTTCTGCCCAGATCAACACAGGATAGAATAATAAGAGAGGCTGCCAAGAGAAAATTGAACGGCAGAACCCAGGAAATTCAGCGCCTTATTGGACGCAGCCTGAGAGCTGTAGTAGATCTGGAAAAACTGGGTGAAAGGACAATCTGGGTAGACTGTGATGTCATTCAGGCAGATGGGGGGACCAGAACAGCCTCTGTAACAGGAGGATATGTAGCACTTGTTGATGGGATTAACAAACTTATGGAAAGTGGAGAACTCGAGGAAAATCCAATAAACACCTACATGGCCGCTACAAGTGTTGGTATTGTTGATGGTGAGCCTATGCTGGATTTATGTTATGATGAGGACTTTGAGGCTCAGGTGGATATGAATATAGTTATGAGTTCTGAAGGAAAAATCATTGAGATCCAGGGTACTGCTGAAGAAAGTCCTTTCAGTAGAGAAGAATTAAATCAACTTTATGATCTGGCAGAAAAAGGAATAATGGAGCTGATAGAAAAGCAGAAAATCAGCCTGGAGAGTGAATAAGTATGGAAAAAATTATTATCGGCAGTGGTAATAAAAATAAAATTAAAGAGATAAAAGATTTCTTTTCTAATTTAAAACTGGATTTTGTTGGTCTTCCGGAAGATATAAATCTACCTCCGGTGATTGAAGATGGCAGTTCCTATCGGGAAAATGCACTTAAAAAAGCCAGGCAGAGATCTAAAGAGCTGCAGCAGACAGTGCTGGCCGATGATTCTGGATTATCGGTTGATTATCTGGATGGGGCTCCAGGTATATATTCGGCACGTTTTGCTGGTGAAGAAAGTAGTGATAAAGAAAAATATTTAAAAATTATTTCACTGTTGAAAGACAGCAGAATAGATGAAAGAAAAGCAGCTTTTGTATCTGCAGTTGCTCTGGTCGATCCTCAAAAAGGAGACGAAATTGTTGTTGAAGGACGGGTGGAGGGTGTAATTACTCTTAATCCAGCTGGTGACTATGGTTTTGGTTATGACCCTATATTTTATCTGCCAGAATATGGTAAGACAATGGCGCAGCTGAGTCCGAAAGAAAAAAATAAAATCAGTCACAGAGCGAAGGCACTTAAGAAAATGAAAGAAGTACTTATACAGAGATATCTCGAGTAATTAGTAGTTTTTAAATTATAATTTAATTTTTAAGCCTCTGATCTATTATAATATTTTTTGACCAATGCTGTAATATAGGTTATACTAGTAAATGTCGTTATATCGGAGCGTGGCGCAGTTTGGTAGCGCACCTGCTTTGGGAGCAGGGGGTCGAAGGTTCAAATCCTTTCGCTCCGACCATTTAATCTTAATAACTTTTTGCGGGAGTAGCTCAGTTGGCTAGAGCATCAGCCTTCCAAGCTGAGGGTCGCGAGTTCGAGTCTCGTTTCCCGCTCCATGCGCCCGTAGCTCAGCCCGGATAGAGCAACGGACTTCTAATCCGTAGGCCACAGGTTCGAATCCTGTCGGGCGCACCATTTAAAATTAAAGTCTAATATGGTGGGTGTAGCTCAGTTGGCTAGAGCGCAGGATTGTGGCTCCTGAGGCCGTGGGTTCAAGCCCCATCACCCACCCCATTTTTAAGCACCCAGCAGGGTGTTATTTTTTTATTTTAGCACATATTAATATTAATTAATCTATTCCAGATATTTTTAAAAAATACAAAGCAATAATATCAATATTTCAAAAAAGTATTACAGAGAAAAATCCCTGTTCATTGGTCAACAAACTATTTTCGACAGTATATTAAAAAATAGACAATAAATTTTTTTGATATTTAACTTGACATGGGAATAATATCACTATATAATGACATTAGTATAAATTAATATGAAGGTGGTTATATGATAGAAATTCTATCTTTTTTAAAGTGTATATCAGATGAAACAAGGCTAAAAATGCTTAAACTTCTTATGGAGGGGCAGTTCTGTGTGTGTCAGATGCAGGAAATTTTGGATAAATCACAGTCCAGCATTTCTCAACATCTAGCATATTTTAAAAATCTTGATCTGGTTGATGAAGAACATGACAGCAAATGGACATATTTTTCTATCAACAGGAAAAAGTATGATTACTATCTATCTGAGCTGTTATCGTTATCAACTAAAGATTTAGAGTATATGAAAATGAAAAAAATGAAAGATGAAATAGAAGCAATAAAAGCGGAAAACAGTTTCGAAAGAGAAAAAAACAATATAATGAGGTGCTGTGGATGATTAACAAGTTTGCTGAATTATTGGTTTACAACTGGATGGGCCTTGATGAGGCAACGCGCCTGGGCAGTTCAGTTCATTTTTTCTTTTATGATAGTATAAAGATTATCTTTCTGCTGAGTATTATGATATTTGTTATTTCAATTATAAGAAGTTTTTTTCCACCTGAAAAAACTAAAAAATTGCTCAGCAATTATAAAAAAATATTTGGTAATATTTTTGCGTCAATTTTAGGTGTTGTCACACCATTTTGTTCCTGTTCCTCGGTACCTATATTTATAGGTTTTGTTGAATCAGGTATACCGCTTGGTATAACATTTTCTTTTTTAATTACATCTCCAATAGTGAATGAGGTTGCTCTTGTTATGCTTTTTAGCCTTTTCGGTTGGAAGATAGGTCTACTTTATTTGATAAGTGGAATATTGGTTGGTGTTATTGGTGGAATAATTATAGAAAAACTTGGAATGGAAAAATATGTTGAGGAATATGTTTATGAAATAAGTACTGGTGAAGAAGATATAGAAGAACTCAATTGGGATCAGCGAATTAGTTTTGCTAAAAATGAGGTTAAAGATATTGTTGGTAGAGTCTGGAAATTTGTTATTATAGGTATTGGCCTGGGGGCACTGATTCATGGTTATGCTCCAGCGGAACTTCTGGCCCAATATGCTGGCCCGGACAATCCTCTTTCTGTAATCGCTGCAGTTATTGTTGGAATACCATTATATGCAAATGCAGTTGGAACAATACCAATTGTGCAGGCGCTGATGGGCAAAGGAGTTGCACTTGGTACTGCACTTAGTTTTATGATGGCAACAACAGCTTTGTCTCTCCCTGCTATGATAATTTTGCGCAAGGTAATAAAAACACAGCTAATAACAGTTTTTGTAACTGTTGTGGGGCTTTCTATAATTGGAGTCGGCTATATGTTTAATTTTGTAATGAATTTTGTTTAGTTGTTTGGGTTGTTTGTACCGGGTACCAGGTACAAAATAAAAATTAATTTAGGAGTGGTGTAAATGGAAATTAAAATTTTTGGTCCTGGATGTAAAAATTGCGTTAATCTGGCGAATAATGCAAAAAAGGCAGTGGAAGAAACAGGTGTTGAGGCAGAAATAATCAAGGTAGAAGACATGAAAGAGATTGCCCAGGCAGGCATAATGAGCACACCTGCTATTGCAGTTGATGATGAAGTTAAGATTAAAGGTCGTGTGGCAACAGTAGAGGAGATAAAAAAACTTATTTCTTAATATGATTTTTTAAATTTATTATCAGTTTTATTTAATTCCTTCTGAACCTTGTTATCTTTTATCTTTATATGTTATAATATAAAGGTCTTGTTGACCTGAAGTCAAAAATGCTGGAGGGAATTAAGATTGGCTAAATTTACAAAAAAATCAATTGAGCGCAGGAATGTTATAATGGAGGAAGCAGAAAAACTTTTTGTTGAAAAGGGTTTTGAAAAGACAACGGTAAAAGATATCGCTGATAAATCTGGAGTTGCAAAAGGTACTTTTTATTATTATTTTGACACAAAAGAAGATATAATTACCGCACTACTGGAAAAAAGATATAAAAAAACTGAAGAAAAAGCATTAAGAATTGCTGAAAGTGATAGATTTACTCCAATAGAAAAGATAGAAAGAATTTTGCTTCGTTTAATATTTGACCGACAGGATAATTTTAAAATATATGAATTTTTTAAGATAGATGAAAACGCAAAAATAATGAAAAAAAGAAATAAAGAATTTAGAGATAAATTTATACCAATATTTACTGAAGTAGTAAAAGAAGGAATAAAAAAAGGTGATTTTGAGACTGATTATCCGGAAGAAGTCACTGATATAATGTTTATGGGGGTAGATGGATTTCTGCACAAACATTATGCCACCCTTACTACAGAAGAGATGTATAAAGGAAAGTTTTCAGCAGTAGAAGAGGTGATGAGCAGATCCCTGAATTTAAAAGATAGAAAAATCGATCTTTCATTAATGAAGCCCGAGAAATAGCTCGGGCTTTTAAATTTTTGTTTATTTATTTTCTTTTCTGTTTTTTTGCTCTTTATTGCAATCTATTTTTAGATAATTCAATTAATTATGATAAACTTCTTACTTAAATTGTTTGTCGGATAAATATTTAATTTACCTGGGGAGAAAGTAGGCAGGTAATTTGAAAGCAAAAGAGAACCTCTGAGCTGGAGGTTCTCTTACATAATGGAAATTTTAGTTTTGAGAATAAGCTTTTGCTTTTAATAATATTAATGAAATTAGGTGAAAAAATAACTATTGATTTATTATAGGTGTCGATATATTTTATTATGACCAGGCTCTTAACAATACTGCAGTAAATAGGGCCAGCATTCCAGAAACTAAACCAAGTCTAAATACACCTCTAAATAATTTTGTCATCAGTATCATCCTTTCTTATATTATTTATATTCTTATTAGAATAATCTTTATAAAATTATTCACAAAATCTCTTACAATTTAATTATACATCTTTAAATGTATTTGTAAACCCCTTTTAAAAAAGTTTAAATTATAAAATAATTCTTTATTTAAAGAATTATTTTGACAGTGAAAATAAAGATTAATATAATATAGTTAATCTGTTATAATATAAGTTTATTTTCCAATAAATCAGAAGTTTATACAGGATTTTATATAAATAGTTTTTAATAAAAATTTTTGTATGGAAGTGTAAAGGAGTGGATGTTTATAAGCTGAATGATGAATATTGATTGTCAATGGTGATAAAAATTGATTAAATGACTTTAGCTTTGTTTTTAAAGACTTTTCCTATTTTTGCAACACTAAAAAATAATTTTGGGGAAACTCTATTTTGTTTTTTATTTAACAGTATTGATTTAAAGTGATATAATAAAATAATAGGTGGTGATATAAGATGAAGAAAGATTTTACTAATAATGATTTGATTGCATTTATAGGTAGACTGGCAAATAAATGGGGGACAGGTCATGAAAGTGTTAATAAGATTCTGGATAAAATACACCAATTTTTAGAAGAAAAAGATTATGATTTTGGTTTTATGGATAAAATACTGGAATTTATAGAGATGCTGAAGGCATATTCGCGAAGAGAATTTCATATAGATGATAATTCACTTGGGTGGATAATTGCTACACTTGCATATTTAATGCTTCCAACTGATTTAATACCGGATTTTATACCTATTATTGGTTTTACAGATGATGCAGCTGCATTTATAATAGCCTATCAGAATATTTCTAAAGAAATTCATAGATTTAGAGCCTGGAAAGCAGCAGCTGAAGAAAAGGAAAGAAAAGAAGCTGGAAAAAGCAAAAATGAACAAAACCCGGTTATGAATGTAAAAACAGAAAATTAAATATTTTTTTCTAACACCTTGACATCTTCAAAAAGCTATGCTAATATTATATGTGCTTTTTGTGAATAAACATAAATTGAAGTTTTTCACAGATTGTGTGCGAAAGTGGCGGAATTGGCAGACGCGCTAGATTTAGGATCTAGTGGGTAATCCCCGTGTGGGTTCGAGTCCCACCTTTCGCACCATTTATAGCACTGTTCATGAACCCCGATATTGGCCAGGGCGCCAGGTCGGGGATTATTATCATATATAATAGAGTTTTAAAAGTTAATTGAATATAATATTATTTGGACTGAAATTTTAATATCTGCAAGGAGGAATATTGATGGAAGTTGTAAAAGAAAAGCTTGAAGGAAATAGGGTTCAGCTTGAAGTGGAAATAGAGGAAGAAAAAGTAGAAGAAGCTTTAGAAAAAGCATACCGCAAAGTAGTAAAAGATATTTCAATACCGGGGTTTAGAAAAGGTAAAGCACCGCGCAAGGTTGTAGAAAAGCGCTTTGGAGAAGAAGTTCTTCATAAAGATGCCCTGGACATATTGATTCCACAGGGGTACAGTAAAGCACTGGAAGAGGCAGGTATTGAACCGATTGCTCAACCAGAAATTGAAGATTTTTATATTGCTGCTGGTGAGCCTGCAACATTTAAAGCAGTTGTAGAAGTGAAGCCAGATGTAAAGCTTGGTAAATACAAAAATCTGGGTATAGAAAAAGAAGACAGTGAAGTAAAAGACGAAGAAATAGAAACACGTCTTCAAAATATGTTAGACCAGCACAGCCAGCTTGTCAATTCTGACAAGGAAGAGCTGGAAGAGGGTGATTTTGCTATCATTGATTTTACAGGATATGTTGATGGCGAAAAGTTTCCCGGTGGTTCAGCTGAAGAATATACTCTGGAGATTGGATCTGGAAGTTTTATACCAGGGTTTGAAGAACAACTTGTTGGATTAAAAGTTGGGGAAGAAAGAAATATAGAAGTCACCTTCCCGGAAGGATATCAGGCAGAAGATCTTGCCGGGAAAGAAGCTGTATTTGAAGTAAAATTGAAAGAAATAAAGATTAAAGAAACTCCAGAATTGGATGATGAATTTGCTCTAGAAGCAAGTAAATTTGAAACTTTAGATGAGTGGAAAAATAACCTAAGAAGTGAAATGCAGGAACAGAAAGAAACTGCAGCGGAAAACAGTTTTAGAGAAAAGTTAATTAAAAAAGCAAGCGAAAATGCTGAAGTTAATGTTTCCGATACATTGGTAGAAGAACAGCTGGATCAGATGTTTGAAAACCTATCACATTCAATTTCTCAGCAGGGTTTAGATGTTGAAGATTATCTGAACTATATAGGAATGGATGAAAAAGAGTGGAGAGAACAGAATAAAGAGACAGCAAAAGAAAGAGCTAAAGAACTGCTGGTATTAGAAGCAATTGCAGAAAAAGAAAATATAGAAGTAAGTGAAGAAGAAATAGATAAAGAAATAAAAGAAATTGCAGAAGCAAATGATCAGGACTTTGAAAAAGTAAAAGGAATTCTGAAGATTCAGGGCCAGCTTTCAATTCTTAAGGAAGATATTATCCGCAAAAAGACAATTGACTTTCTGGTAGAAAACAATTAATGAAGGCAGAACGTACTTTTTTAATAAAAAAATTATGATATAATTATATATGAGGAGGGAAAAGCAATGAGTTTAATTCCAATGGTAGTTGAACAGACAAATAGAGGAGAAAGATCATATGATATTTATTCTCGGCTTCTCAAAGATAGAATAATATTTTTAGGTTCTCAGGTTACAGATGATGTAGCAAATGTAGTTATTGCTCAGCTTCTTTTCCTTGAAGCAGATAATCCAGACAAAGATATTTATCTATATATCAACAGTCCAGGTGGTTCTGTAACAGCAGCACTGGCCATGTATGATACAATGCAGTATATTAAACCTGATGTAGTGACAATAGGTATGGGTCAGGCAGCAAGTGCAGGAGCTCTGCTGCTGGCAGCAGGTGCAGAAGGAAAGCGCTATGCGCTTCCCTATTCAAGAGTTATGATCCATCAGCCTGCCGGTGGAGTACAGGGTAAGGCAACAGAGGCTGAAATTCACATTAAAGAGCTAATGCGGATTAGAGAAGTGCTCAATGATATTTTAAGTAAACATACAGGACAGAGTACAGAAAAAATTGCTCAGGATGTAGAGAAAGATTATTTCATGACTGCTGAAGAAGCAGTGAATTATGGAATAATAGATGAAGTAATCAGCAGAAATGATTTGAAATCAAAGTAATTTACCTTAAGAGGTGATAGGATGTTTAAATTTGGCGACGAAGTGGGTCAGTTGAAGTGTTCTTTTTGTGGGAAAAGTCAGGAACAGGTGCGCAAATTGGTGGCTGGCCCCGGGGTATATATTTGTGATGAATGTATAGAACTCTGTAATGAGATTATTGAAGAAGAAATCGATGATGAGATGGATTTTAATTTCAGCAGTGTTCCAAAACCCCGAGAAATAAAAGGTATCCTGGATCAGTATGTGATCGGACAGGATAGGGCAAAGAAATCTCTTTCTGTCGCTGTTTACAATCATTATAAGCGTGTAAACTCAGACATGAAGATAGATGATGTAGAACTTCAGAAAAGTAATATTTTGATGGTGGGTCCAACCGGGTGTGGAAAAACACTTCTGGCCCAGACACTTGCAAAGATAATTGACGTACCGATTGCAATTACCGATGCCACATCTTTAACAGAAGCCGGATATGTTGGAGAAGATGTAGAAAATATCCTGCTAAAATTGATTCAGGCAGCAGATTATGATATAGAAAAAGCAGAGCGGGGAATAATTTATGTGGATGAAATCGATAAAATTGCCCGCAAATCAGAAAATCCATCAATTACTCGGGATGTTTCTGGAGAAGGTGTACAGCAGGCACTGCTTAAAATACTGGAAGGTACAGTAGCCAGTGTTCCTCCACAGGGAGGTAGAAAACACCCTCATCAGGAATTTATTCAGATCGATACAACAAATATTCTCTTTATAGCAGGTGGGGCATTTGATGGTCTGGAGAAATTAATAAATTCCCGCATAAGTGAAAAGGTAATGGGTTTTGGCGCAGATATAAAAACTCAGGAAGAAAGCAAAAATATTGGTAATGTATTGAAACATATACTGCCGCAGGATCTTCTTCACTATGGTTTAATACCTGAATTCATTGGCCGGATGCCGATACTTGTAACATTAGATCAGCTGGAAGAAGAAGATTTAGTAAGAATCCTCACTGAACCCAGAAATGCTCTTGTTAAACAGTATAAAAAGTTTTTTCAGATGGATAATATAGAGCTTAACTTTACAAAAGAAGCATTAAAGGCTATTTCGCGGAAAGCTCTATCAAGAAATACAGGAGCAAGAGGTTTAAGATCAGTGGTGGAAAATACAGTTTTAGATATTATGTATGATCTTCCCTCACAGCCAGAGGTGCGCAAATGCCTTATAACAGATGAAGTAATTGAAGAAAATAAAAAGCCGGTATTAGAAATAGACGAAAATACTGAAGAATCTGCTTAAATTGAAGTAAAGCTGCTAATGAACGATTAATCAGGAGATAATATTGCTCTTTTAAGGGTAGTATTATCTCTTTAATTTTCTTATAGGTTTAAAGAAAACTGTTTTTAAAAACAGAAATATACTAGCTGAGAGGTGAGTAAATTGGCTGAGAGTAATAAAAAAATAGAAAAAATTCAGGAACTTCCTATGCTGGCATCTAGAGGTGTTGTTGTTTTTCCACATATGGTAATCCCACTGCTTGTGGGGAGAGATAAATCAATTGAAGCATTAGAAGAAGCAATGATGGAAGAGAAAAAAATATTGATTGCAGCACAGAAAGATGAAGCTGTAGAAGAACCCGCTGAAGATGATATATATAAATTTGGTACAGTAGCAGAAGTAAAACAGCTGGTAAAACTTCCCAATGGAATGTTGAAAGTTATTGTAGAAGGACTGCAGAGAGCAGGTATAGTAGAATTTCTTGGAGAAGACGACTATTTTATGGTCGAAGCTGAGATTTTTCCAGAAAAAGAACCGGAAGTGAATAGAGAAATACAGGCGTTAATGCGAACAGTTCTTAAAGCTTTTGAAGAATATATTAAATATAACCGCAATCTTCCTGGAGAAACAATTATGTCGGTAAGCAATATTGAAGAAGCAGGTCGGCTGGCAGATGTAATTGCCTCACAGGTTGATCTCAAATTTGATCAGTTAGAAGAACTTCTGGAAGCAGTGGATGTTGTTGAAAGACTGGAAAAAATGCTGGAACTGCTTCAGGATGAAGTCGAAGTGCTGAAAATAGAGCAGGATATCAACAAAAGGGTCCGTAAACAGGTAGAAAAAAATCAGAAAGAGTATTATCTAAGGGAAAAAATGAAAGTAATAAAAGATGAACTGGATGAAGATGATGATACTGAAGATGAAATAGATGAATATTATGAAAAGATGGAAGAAGCAGAGCTTCCGGAAAAGGTAAAAGAAAAAGTTGAAGAAGAAATAAAAAAGCTCAATAGAACGCCCAATATGTCTCCCGAAGCAACTGTAATCCGCAACTATCTTGACTGTGTACTGGAACTTCCCTGGAATAAAGAGAAAGAGGAAGAGATAGATATAAAGAAAGCAGAAGAAATTTTAGAAGAAGACCATTATGGATTGGAAGATGTAAAAGAAAGAATTTTAGAATATCTTGCTGTCAGAAAATTAGCACCTGTTAAAAAAGGTCCTATACTTTGTTTGGTTGGTGCTCCAGGTGTAGGAAAAACATCTCTCGGCAAATCAGTAGCAAGGGCACTTAACAGAGATTTTGTGCGCCTTTCACTTGGTGGTATAAGAGACGAAGCAGAAATAAGAGGGCACAGAAGAACCTATATTGGTTCCAGACCGGGGCGAATAATTAATGCAATGCGTGATGCTGGGAGTAAAAATCCTGTATTTCTGCTGGATGAAGTGGATAAGATGAGTTCGGATTTTCGTGGAGACCCATCATCAGCTATGCTGGAAGTACTGGATCCTGAACAGAATATGGAATTTACAGACCATTATCTGGAAATCCCTTTTGATCTTTCCCAAGTGTTATTTATAACAACTGCCAATGTCGCTTACACTATTCCTGCTCCACTGCTTGACAGGATGGAGCTGATAGAAATACCGGGCTATACGGAAGACGAAAAAGTAAAAATTGCAGAAAGACACCTGCTGCCGCGAATATATAAAGATCACGGATTAAAAGAGGATCAGATAAATATTTCTACAAATGCTATTTTCAAAGTTATTAGAGAATATACCAGAGAAGCTGGAGTGAGAGAGTTGGAAAGAAAGCTGGCGGCCATTACCCGTAAAGTGGCAAAAGAATTTGTAGAAGGCAGAGATAAATCTGCTCTTGTTTCTGTAAACAGTATAGAAAAATATTTGGGGTTGGCTGATTATGAGTACGAAAAAAGTGATTTAGAAAACAGAGTTGGTGTTGCCACAGGAATGGCTTACAATCAGGCCGGTGGAGATATACTTGCCATTGAAGTTGCAGTTGTGCCTGGTAACGGAGAACTAATTTTAACAGGTTCTTTAGGTGATGTAATGAAAGAATCAGCTCAAGCAGCTTTAAGCTATATTAGATCAAAGCAGACTGAACTGAGTCTTATTGATGGATTTTACAAAAAATATGATATTCATATTCATGTTCCCCAGGGAGCAGTACCCAAAGATGGTCCTTCAGCAGGTATTACCATAGCTACAGCACTTGCATCTGCACTTACCGGTAGACCTGTGCGCGGTGATTATGCAATGACTGGAGAAATTACACTGCGGGGTAGAGTTCTTCCTATTGGTGGACTAAAAACAAAAATACTTGCTGCCAAAAGGGCAGGGATTAAAAAAATAATTATTCCCGAAAAAAACAGAAAGAATTTTGAAGAAATATCAGATGAAATTATAAAAGATGTTGAAGTAAACTATGTATCACATATGGATCAGGTAAGAGAAATAGTTCTTGTTGAGGATGAGAACAGTGAAGATTAAGCATGCAGAATTTATAAAAAGTGTCTTTAAACTGGAAGAATGTCCCAGAATCAGACAGCCAGAAATTGCTTTTAGCGGCAGATCAAATGTTGGTAAATCTTCGCTGATAAATGTAATTACAGGCAGGAAAAAGCTGGCCAGAACAAGCAGCACACCCGGACTAACACAGTCGCTAAACTACTACAATATAGAGGATAAATTTTATTTAGTAGATCTGCCTGGCTATGGTTTTGCCAGTGTGCCGAAAAAAGTTAGGGACCAGTGGGCAGAACTTATAGACGGCTATTTAAACTACAGAGAAAATTTAATTGGAATAATCCAGATTATAGATGCCAGGCACAAACCGACAGATGATGATAAAATGATGGTGGACTGGCTTAAATTAAATGGAGTTAATTTTTTAATAGCTGCCACAAAAGCTGACAAAATTTCCAATAATAAAAAGGCAAAACAGAGGAAATTGATTTTTAAAGAGCTGGATCTTTACCCTGATGACAATTTTATTTTCTTTTCTGCTAAAACAGGAGAAGGAAGCAGAGAAGTACTGGATTATATTGATTTTCTGCTGGATTTTAAAAGAAGTTAGGAGGGTGAAAATGTCAGACAGCTATACCCGCTATTTTGCCGAAATTTATGATGATATAATGCGTGCAGTTCCATATGACAGCTGGTTATATTATTTGCAGGATCTTATTGATTATTACAAAGCAGATACAGAAAAGATTTTGGAATTAGCATGTGGGACTGCAAATATGACAGTAAGATTGAGCAGACTAAAGGAAGTAAAACATATTACCGCAGTTGATTTATCTCCAGAAATGTTAAAAAAAGCTGCAGAAAAAATAAATACAGCAAATACAGAGGTAGAATTTGTACAGGGAAATATGAAAGAGATAGAATTTGATAAAAAATTTACATTGATAGTTTCCTTTTTTGATAGTATAAATTATCTAACAAAAGAAGAAGATCTTGCCAATTTGTTTAATAATGCTGCTAGTGTACTCACCCATGATGGATTATTTATTTTTGATATGAATAGTATTGGAAGAATAAACACAATTAAAGAAAAGAAGACTCTTTTGGAAGGTGACAACTACAGCTGTCTGTGGGAAGATATAGTATATAGAGATAAGGATATCTGGCAGGTCAGGTTAAAAATATGCTTAAAAGGCGATAATCAGCCCTGTTATGAAGAACTGCACAGTGAAAGAGGCTATAAAATAAAAAAGGTAAAACAACTGCTGTCTAAAAATGGATTTCGATCTATTGAAGTGCTAAATGCATTTAGCTTTCGTAAAGGTAAAGATAGTTCTAATAGACTTTATTTTATTGCGTCACCTCAGAAAAAAAGATTAAAAAATAACAGAGGTATAATAAAAAAACTTCTGTTTCTATGTAAAAATGATATTAAAAATATAATACGTTATATTTGAAAAACTGCCGTTTTAAAACGGCAGTTTTTTATGAAATAGATATTATTGCTTTCAAATAATATATTTTTTGTCATCTATTATTTACTTTTTGCTGACAACTTCTTTTAAGTGTGATTCTTTATTTTTAGGTCTTCTCCAAATTATTTTTTTAAGCCAGGGAAGAACATAATAATCAAGTCCAAAAGAACGCCCTGAACCGATTAGAGCGATTGAGGCAAAAAGGAACCAGAATAATGGACTAAAGTGTCCGGGATATTCACTGGACCAGTGTGCATACTGACCAGCCAGTAAAAAGTTAATTGAAAATCCAACAGAACCTAAAGCACCCAGGCTTGCAAATAAACCAAAGATTAAGGAAATACCGATTCCTATCATACTGAGAGTTACTACAATTTGAAAGAAAAGTGGGAACTTAAAGATAATAGCTTCATTGAGCCAGACATACCAGCCGACAGCATAGTCACCGATAGGTGATGATGAAGCTCCCGAAACCAGATAATCTCCACTCAATAACCATCCATCTCTCACTTTGGTATATCCTTCATAAAGCCACATGATTCCAACAAAAATACGTAAAGGAACTAACCAGAGTGATCTTGAAGTCGCACTAAAAAAGCTAAATAATTGAGATACAAGTCCTTTATGTGAAGCCTGATCATGGATATATTCATCTATAAGGCTAAATCCTTCTTTTATACCACCAATATTAAACAAATAGTGCATATTAACAAGATGTTTAAGCAGCATAGCTGGACGACCTTTAAGTGATAATCCAGTTACATCAGCTACGGCAAAATCTCCACCAATAGAAACCATTACACCATGTAAAGCAGCTTCAATATTTTCTTTTTCCTTACCAGTAATTTCTGAATAAACATTGTTTGCCGCACATTCTCCAGTCTGCATAGCAGATTCAACCAGAGCAGGAAGAGTGTCTTCATCTGCCCATGGAGCTGCAGAATTGTCACCAATAGCAAAAACTTCTGGATAATCCGTCAGCTGAAGGTATTCATTAACTATAAGTCTTTCACTTTTATCTTTTTCTAATTCAAGTTCTTCAACAATTTCAGCACCTTTAACACCACAGGTCCAGATAACAGTATTTGTGCTGATTTCAACATCATTCTGAAGAACAACACTATTTTCGTTAACAGCTGTTATAAAAGATCCTGTTTTTACTTCAACATTTTTCTTTTTAAGATACTCAAGTGCTTTGTCCACCAATTCATCTTTAAGATTGGGGAGGATTCTATCCAGCCCTTCTACAAGATAAAGATCGACATCTTTGCGTGGGATTCCATACTGCTTTGAAAGTTCATCAAACCAGGTAATTAATTCACCCACCATTTCTACTCCGGTAAAGCCACCACCTGCAACTACAAAAGAAAGCAGTTCTCGTCTGCGCTGAGGGTCAGATTCGCACTGCGCTTTTTGAAAACAATTTTTAATATGTTCATTAATTTTTTTTGCATCATCGATAGACCAGAGTGTAAAAGCATTTTCTTTAACACCTTCAACACCGTAATCAGCAGGCTGACTTCCAGCACCAAGAATCAGATAATCATATTCATATATATGTTCATCTGATGATAGGGTTTTGCTGTCAAAGTCAATTTCATTTATCTTGTCCTGAAGAACATTAACCTTTGTACTTTCAAAAAGTCTGTTAAGACTTATTTGAAGATCTTCAGGTAGGATGCGGTTACCCGCAACTTCATGTAACTCTGTGATCAAATTATGAGTGGGGTATTTATCAATCAGAGTTATTTCTATTTCAGGACTTTTCTTTGCCAGCTTTGCCAGACGTTTGGCAGCTGAAACTCCACCATAACCTGCGCCTAATATTACAACATGTTTGCGCATAGTATTTCCTCCTTATTAATTTTTTCATTAAATAATATTGTAGTTATATTTTTCACACATCTATTATAGCATATTTATTTTAAAAAGCAAGAAATCTTATAAAAATACTCGGGAATATTTCTGTAATTATATATAAATAATAAGTATAAATTTTAAAAAACAATAATTTTTAATATAGAAAATAACACAGAAAAATTGAGTAGATAAAAATATATTGTAATAAAAATAATTTCTCATTTTTTGAAATCGCAAAAACTCAAAGTTATCAACAGTCAAAATTGTGGATCAATTGTGATTAGAAACTTTTAAAATAGGCTCACAGATTATGTAAAAAAGGTGAAATAAACTCCTGTTTTGGCATAATTAATTTATACACATAAACACCAAAAAGGGGTTATTTCACTATAACTAATTATACCAGATTAATTTATAAATTGAAACGACAAGGTAAGTAATTCAGCAATAAATTTTTACCCTTTTTTGCAGCTCTAAAAATAGTTTTGTGGAAACCCTATTTATGATAAGTTGTTGACGATTTTTAATTCATGTGGTATATTATTAAACAGAAAGTTTTTTATTTCTTAAATTATGTAATAATTATAATACCAGCTTCATAAACTCAAAAAATTTATTTTAAAAAAGGAGAGGGAGGAGATATAGTTGGTGAAGAAAAGTATATTTATTTTATTTTCAGTGTTTTTAATATTTGCAATTACATCAGGAGTATATGCAGCAGAAGGTTATAAAGACGGAACTTATGTTGCTTATGAACCGGATGACTATGGTGACTTAGTTATTGAATATGTTATTGAAAGAGGTAGACTGGTTGATGTCAACATGATAAATCCTTTCAGATTAAATTATGATTATGAACCAGCAAAAATTGCATTTTTGGAGTATCCATATAAAGCATTAATAGCAGAAAACCCTGCAAATGTTGATGTTGTGTCTGGTGCTACAAACAGTTGTGAAAGCTACAACAAAGCTGCAGAAATGGCTTTGAGTATTGCTGACGGTAGTTATGAAGGTAATAAATATTATGGTGTTGCAGAAAACTTTGCTTCTGGTCATGTTCTTATAGAAATTATTGTTGAAGGTGAAGAAATTACAAATGCACGATTCATTACAGCAAACTCTGAGCTGGGTGATCACGGTGAAATGTTAATGCCTGCTAAAAGCGATGACTCTTCATATGCGGCAGCTGTAGAATACTTTAATAGTTTTCCAAAAAAGGTTGTAGAAAATCAAGGTAATGTTGACCTTGTGTCTGGTGCTACTGACAGCTATCATAACTTTAATGATGCACTTGATATGGCTATGAAACAGGCTGGTCTTAAGTAAAATTCAAATGTCAAAAAAACTGCCCCTTTTAAAAGGGGCAGTTTTTTTTGATGTCAAAGAAATTATAACATAGACTTTCCCCATTTTTTATATACTGCTGCAAAAAGGGGAGATGCAGGAATATTGAAATTTTTAGTCAATGAATCTTAACGAAATGAAGGAAGAAATAGGGTTGAACTGCAGGATGGAGTGAGCTAATCATGAGTCAGGAGGACTCATTGATTAGTGTGCCCTATTTCACACCCGAATTGAGTTTTAGCTAAATCTAAAAATTTCGTTGATGACTAAAGCCCCCTTTTTGCAGCTTGAAAATAAATTTTGGGGAAACTCCTTAATTATAACAGATGGTTTATTGTGGATAAAATTTATGGATTCATAATTTTCGAATCAACAAAATTTAACCTTACTGTAATAAAAAAGTTCAAAGATATTTTGTTTTTGTATTATATTTTGCAAGCTGATGTAAATGTGATAAAATAATATAAGTAATTTAGTTTGAATTTTGCAATTAATTATATAACAGGATGTGGTTTGATTGTTTAAGAATAAAAAGATATATAAGATTTTTATCATGTCAATTTTTGCCTTAATACTTTTATTTGCTGCCGGCTGCAGTAATGCAGCAAAAGAGCAGACGACAGAAACCGGGAGCAAATTTCTGATGGATACTCTTGTTCAGATGAAAGTTACAGGTAAAAACGCCGAAAAAGTTTTAAATCTAAGTTTTGATAGAATTGAAGAATTAGAAAATTTAATGAGTAAAACCCTTAAAAAAAGTGAAATATATAAAATAAATCACAGCAGTGAACCTGTTGAAATATCTGATGATACAATTAAAGTACTTAATAAATCTATTCATTATGCGGAATTAACATCAGGAAGATTTGATCCCAGTATTGGTCCACTGGTAGAGTTGTGGGGTATTGGAACAGAAGATGCTAGAGTACCTACAGAAGAAGAAATTGCTGAAGCCAAAAAGCTTGTAAACTACAAAAATATTGAAATAGATAATAATAAAGTTTTTCTTAAACAAAAGGATATGCAGCTTGATTTGGGCGCTATTGCCAAAGGGTATGCAGCTGATGAAGTAAAAAGAATTGCTGAAGAAAATAATATAAAGAGTGCTTTTGTAAATCTGGGAGGGAATGTACTTGTAATTGGGCATAAAGCAGATGGTTCAAAGTGGAGAATTGGAATCCAGGATCCCCGTAAGAATAGAGGTAATATAATGGCAGTAATAAAAGCTGTTGATAAAACAATTGTTACTTCTGGAAATTATGAGAGATATTTTGAAAAAAATGGTAATATTTATCATCATATAATTGATCCAGCTACAGGTTATCCGGCTGACAGCGGTCTTTTGAGTGTAAGTATTATAAGTGAAAGTTCTTTTGATGCTGATGCGCTTTCAACAAGTGTTTTTATACTGGGATTGGAAAAAGGAATGGAATTTATAAAAGATCAAAAAAATGTAGAAGTACTATTTATTACCGAGGATCTGAAAGTTTATTTGTCTCCAGGTCTGAAGGGGAAAGTTGAAATAACAGGTGAAGAATTTGAGCTTATTGAGGGTGAATTAAGTGGAAATTAAAGATGAATATTATAAAAAAATTGTTAAAAAAATAAATGATAAAATTTACTCTGCTACCAGTACCCATCACCCAATAATTAGTGAAGCAGTTGATGATTTGGTCAAAGGAGGAGGGAAAAGACTGAGACCGGTAATGATGTTTATATCTGCAAGTTTTGGGGATTATGATAGGGAAAAACTGCTTGAACTTGGGGCAGGTCTTGAGCTGCTCCATATGGCATCTCTTATTCATGATGATATAATAGATGATGCAGATATAAGGAGAGGTAATAAAACAGCCCAGTCAAAATTCGGCAAAAATACGTCTGTATTGATAGGTGATTTTCTTCTTTCCAGAACTTTCAGTATTTTTTCTGCCCATTTGGATAATAAAATGCTGCAGAAATTGAACAAGATTGTCCGCCTCATCTGTGAAGGCGAAATTGAACAAGCAGAAAAAAAGTTTGATTTTAATATAAATACTAGAGATTATCTGAAAATAATTCGCCACAAAACAGCTTTGTTTTTTGGCTTTGCAACCCATTTAGGTGCATATGTCAGTGATATAAGAGGAATTAGACTTAACACACTTTATAAACTGGGGCTTGAGATCGGAATGGCATTTCAGATACAGGATGATATACTGGATTTTACAGGTAAAGAAAGTAAAACTGGGAAAGCTTTAGGAAGAGATTTAAAAGAAGGTGTAGTTACACTGCCGGTTATATGTTTATTAGAGAATAATAATTATCGAAAAAAATATGATAAATTAATTAATGGAGGTAGAATCAGAGAAAAAGAACTTGATCTCCTAATAAAAGATGTAAAAGAAAGTGATTCAATAGAAAAATCAAAAGAATTACTAAAGAAATTTATATATAGGGTAGAAAAGCATCTTGATAATCTCCCTGATAACAGGGCAAAAAAAAGAATGAAAAAAATTGTTGACTTTCAAATTGATAGAAACTACTAATGTAATAGAAACCCACTGATCGATTGTAGCAGCAGGAATTATGTTATTTCAGTTTTATTTTAGAATCCTTTCAAATATATTTTAAGGCTGTAGCTTTGGAATACAGTCTTTTTTATTTACTTTACTAAAAATACAATTTTTCAGCAAAGTAATGTAGTAATGAATTATGCATTAAAAAAGACCTTAATCTAAGGGAGGCAAGTAAAAAAATGTCTGAAGAAAAAAAGGGAAAAAATAATTTTTTAGAAAAGCCAACCAGTCGTAGAGAATTTTTAAAAAAGAGTGTAATAGGTGCTGCAGGTGCAGCTTTTTCAGTTTCATTTTTAAGTATGTTTACTGATTCTGCTGAAGCTGAGGTTTTGATTGTAGCTGATGGTATTGTAATATCTGATCCAGTTATATGTACAGGATGCCGTCGGTGTGAAACTAACTGCACAGCAATAAATGATAATAAAGCACATCCTTATATTTCCAGAGTTAAAGTTGGTCAAAATTATAATTATGGTCTTCAGGGTCCTGCCATGTATTACTGGACAAAAAATGGACAGATGGGTGATTTTACAATAATTGCAGAAACCTGCAGGCAGTGTGAATCTCCTCGCTGTGCAGCCGCATGTCCAATGGGGGCAATTACAGCTGATCCAGATACTGGTGCAAGAGTAATTAACACCAAAAAATGTGTTGGATGTGGAAACTGTGTGACTGCCTGTCCATACGATATTCCAACAATAGATCCTGAAATTAATAAATCTACCAAATGCAATCTTTGTGAAGGCGAACCTACCTGTGTAGCAGGATGTCCAACCGGTTCATTAAAGTTTGTATCATGGGATAAAGTAGAAAGAACATTAATAGAAAGAGAAAGAATTATCAAAGGTCAGGCAATTTATTAAGAATTCAAAGTTATATAGGGAGGTAAAGAAATATGCCAAAATATAAAGGCTGGGCTGGTAAAATATTAAGAGTTAATTTAACAAATGGTTCTGTAACTGCTGAAGATACAGCAGATTATATTGATTATATTGGTGGTATGGGTTTTGGATACAAAATTTTATGGGATGAAGTTCCTGCAGGAACCGATGCTTTTGACGAAGCAAATAAGATAGTAATTGGTGCAGGTCCTATTACAGGAACTGGTGTTCCGTGTACTGCAAGAACGAATATTACTTCGCTTTTACCTATGAACCCATATAATCTGGTCGGAGATGGTCATATGGGTGGACATTTTTCACCGGAAATGAAGTATGCAGGTTGGGATGCAATTATTATTGAAGGTAAATCAAATAAACCTGTCTGGTTGAGAATAGAAGATGATAAAGTAACAATAGAAGATGCGAGCAGAATGTGGGGACAAGGTATTTTTGATACAACAGCTCAAGTTGCCAGCATTATGGGTAAAGAAGCTCAGATAGCTGCAATTGGCCAGGCTGGAGAAAATCTGGTGCGATTATCAAATATAATGACAAATGGAAATCACTCTGCTGGTGGGCATGGTGCTGTTTTTGGTTCTAAAAAGTTAAAAGCTATTGGAATTATTGGTACCGGTTCTGTTAAATATGCGGCAGACACAAGAGAATGGATCAAGTTAAATGATCATGTTCTGTCAATTATCGGTGCAAATAATCAGCATGTTGTTCCTTCAACACCACAGCCGTGGGCAGAATATCACGATCCGAACAGCCGCTGGACAGCTCAGAAAGGTTTATACTGGGGTGCAGCAGATAAAGAAGTAGAAACAGGAATCTGTGAACCAAAAAATATAAATAAAATTGGATTTAGAACTATGAAAGCAATAAAAGATCTTGGTGAAATGGGTGAAGAACATACTGTAAGAATGGGTGGATGTCAGTCATGTCCTGTTCGCTGTCATTCGCATTTGGAAGTACCTGAATTAGAAAAGTATGGTAAGTCCCGTTATGTAGCTAACACATGTATGGGATATTCTAGTCACTGGTATATTCTAAAAAATGCTGATTTAACAGAAAAAGCAACTTTTATAACAAAAACCCTGGGAGCTCAGCTAGCAGACGATTATGGTCTTTGGTTTAATTATGGTCAGCTAGGAAGAGATCTCTGGTATGCTTATAATAAAGGTATTCTAAAAGATGTACTACCTGCTGATGAATATAATAGTATACCCTGGGATAAGTATGAAGCAGGTGATCCTGATTTTCTAGTTGATTTTTATAGGAGACTTGCTTATGCTGAAGGAGAATTAAGTCATATTTCTGATGGATCGGCAAGAGTTGCAAAAAGATGGGGATTTGAGGATGATTACTGGGATGATGTTTCAATGAAACAGTGGTCACCAGTAATGGGATACCCTCTACATCATGCTAATGAATCAAATGGACAGGTTGGGTCACTTATTAATTTAGTATTTAACCGTGATCCCATGTGTCATTCTCATCAAAACTTTATTCACAGTGGGCTGCCGATTAAATTGAACAAGGAAATTGCAGCAGAAGTATGGGGATCAGAAGCTGCACTGGATATACCTGCAAACTATACTCCTATGAATGAGTACAAAGCTAAATTTGCAAAATGGAGTCTTGTAAAAAATGCACTACATGATTCTATGACAGTCTGTAACTGGATGTTTCCAATGGTAACTTCACCTTTAAAAGAAAGAAATTATAGAGGCGATACTACTATTGAAGCACAGTACTTTAGCTTAACAACGGGTATGGATGTTTCAGAAGAGGAATTAGATGAAATGGGCGAAAGGATTATAACTCTTCACAGAGCATTGACTGTAAAGCAGATGGGTACAACTGATATGCGCAATGAACATGATCAGATCTGTAACTGGGTATTTGATATGGATCCAGATAAAAAAGCTTTTGATGCTGGAACCATTAAGATGGATAGAGATGATATGGAAAAAGCAAAAACGATGTTTTATAAAGAAATGGGTTGGGATGGAAAAACAGGTGCTCCAACTTATGAAACTCTAGAAAGACTTGGTATGAAAGAAGTTGCTGATGAACTTGATAGCATGGGATTAATTCCTGGCTAAAAGGTAATTAGTAATAAATAATTATAATATTTGGGCAGGTAAAAGTTTTATTAATCTTTTCCTGCCTGATAAGGTGTGATAAGATGAAAGAAAAGAAAGCTAATAATGAGGCTTTAGAAAAAATAGCTGAAATAACACGAAAAAATTCAAAAAAAGGCAAAATAACAATTTATGATGACTTTAGTAAAAAGCCGCTATCCTTATCAGAAGAAGAATCAAACAATATTCTAGAAGAAATTAAAACTGATGAAAATTATAATGATATTAGAGTTCTACGAGGTTCAGCAGGTGCATATCTTTTTTCAGATGATTCAATGACTATACAATATGCGAAAATAATAGCCCAGGTTGAAGATAAAGATATTTATAAATTAATAGCTGAGCGAGTTAGAGATGATTCTGAAACATATCCGCGTCCTACAAAAGCTTCAGTTTTTTTATATGAACCATATATGATTTCTAAAGAAGAGTTTGAAGAAGTTATGAATAATATTCGAGATAAAGAAGAATACAATGATATTAAAACATTAAATGCTTCAAATGGAGTGCCATATCTTTATTCTTCAAAATATCTGGAAGATGACCATGCAGTTGCTTTAACTGAATGGGTAGAAGTAATTAGAAAAGAAGTGCCGTAAATATTGGGAGGATAAATAGATGTCTTTAAAAGAGGGATTAAGTAAATTAAATATTTGTGAAGAAGTTCCTGTAGAGTTAAATGTTAATGAGAAAAAATTATTGACATTTATGTGTACTCCACAAAATTTGAATGAGCTGGCAGTAGGATATCTGTATAACAAAGGCTTGATTCAAGGGATAGATGATATTATGTCTCTTGCTGCCTGTGAAGATCTTAAAATTATAAATATTAAAAGCAGCAGAACAATTGCTGAAGCAGAATATAGTCTCAATAGTATTCTGGTAACTGGATGTGGTAGTAATAGTGGTTTTAAAGAAAACTTTTATAATCTAGAAAAAATAAATTCAGATTTAATGATTTCACTTGAAAATGTAAAAAAACTTACAATAGAAATGCTTAAAAAAGCAGTAATTTATAAAAAAACAGGTGGTGTCCACTGTTCAGCAATATCAGATCAGGATGAATTGTTAATTGTCAGAGAAGATGTTGGACGACATAATGCAGTAGATAAAGTTGTTGGTAGGGCTTTGTTTGAAGGAATAGAATTAGCAAAAAGTATTATTATTACAACAGGAAGAATTTCTTCAGATATGATATTAAAAGCTGTCAGCAGTAGAATTCCAATAATCATATCAAGGAGTATACCCAGCAGTCTGGCTCTAGAAATAGCAGAAGAAATCGGAATCACGATAATAGGTAGAGCTGTGTCTAAAAAACCTATAGTTTATACTCATGAAGATAGGATTTTAACTGATGAAAAAATTATGGTTTATCATAATTTTGTTTGAAAATATTAAGATATTCTAAATCAGGGTGGTGAATAATTATGTTTGGAAGATTAGGTCCGATGGAATTAGTTTTGATTTTAATTATTGCGCTTGTTGTATTTGGTCCATCTAAGCTGCCAGATGTTGGTGAAGCCTTTGGTAAGGCAATTCGTAAATTTAAAGATTCTGCAAATGAAGTGAAAAAAGAAGCTGATATTTCTGAAGAACTATCACTTGATGATGAGGATAAGAAATAAATTTTGAGAAATAGGGGATGAGAAAGTTGGAGGAGTTATTATTGTCACCAATTGAACACTTAACTGAATTAAGAAAAAGACTTATTATAATAGCAGTAGTTATTATTATTGGTGCTTCTGTAAGCTTTGCTTACATGGATGTTATCATTGAACTGCTGCTGGATCCAGTACAGGAACTAGATTTTATATATTTAACTCCACCAGAACTGTTTTTATCCTACATTAAAATTGCTTTAGTTGTAGGCGTTATTGTTACATCTCCAATTATTTTTTCGCAGTTTTGGATTTTTGTTAAACCTGGATTGAAGAAAAAAGAGAGAACATATCTTCTATTTTCTCTTTTTTCTGGTTTTTTTCTTTTTCTTTTAGGAGCTTATTTTGCCTATAGAATAATAATACCTTTGTCTATTAGATTTTTTGTCAAATTCTCAATGCCGAGTATGAATATTGAACCTAATTTTTCTTTTGGAAGCTATATAGGCTTTATAAGTTCAATTCTTCTTTCATTTGGTATTGTGTTTGAACTGCCAATACTGGTGACTTTATTGGCAAAGCTTAATTTGATTACAGCTGACACTTTGAGAAAATACCGCAAAGTTAGTATTCTAATTATCTTTGTTGGGAGTGCAGTATTTACTCCTCCAGATATTATTTCTCAGCTTCTTCTGGCTGGACCAATGATATTATTATTTGAAATAAGTATCTTGCTGGCTGCATTAGTAAATAAGAAAAAGAAATAAATATTAGTACTATAAAGAATAAAGTATCTGAATAATAAAAGTCATCTGGTTGTTTTACAGGGTGGCTTTTATTTTTAGTTAGGTTGTATTAATGTAAATTTTAACTTTATATGATAAAGTTTAAGCAGATTAAGCTTGATAAATTTAAATAATTATTGTAGAATATAAATAGTCTGTTTTATATCTTAAATAATGGGGTCATAGCTCAGCAGGATAGAGCAACAGATTCCTAATCTGTAGGCCGGAGGTTCGAATCCTCTTGACCCCACCATTTTTGTTTTTAATGTTTTATAATCATTGATGTTATAGCTATAACAGACTAAAAATCCAGGCGAAAAATATTATATATCTGAAGATTAATAGTTGAGTTATAGATGGTTTATTAACCTAATCTGTTGTTCAACTATTTTTATTTTTGTTCTTAAACTAAAATAAGATATAAAATTAGTATAAAAGTAAAATAGGTGGTTTGATGAGTTGCCGTTAGAAATTAAATAATTTAATAAAAAAGGAATATAGACTTAACAATGGGAGATGGTTTTTTTCTTTTTTTTAACTCTAAAAATAATTTCGGGAAGACTCTATTATATTTTTTGATTGACAAAAGAATAGATTAAAACCAATCAATTAAAAGGAGAGATTGTAATATGAACAGGATCAACCTTAATGAAAAGTTCAATTTAATTAAAAAGCACTGGGATCCTAAAATTATTGGTGAAGTAAATAATATGCATGTAAAAATTGCTAAAGTTAAAGGAGAATTTGACTGGCATATGCATAAAAATGAAGATGAAATGTTTCAGGTTATTAAAGGAGAGCTTTTATTAAAGTTTAGAGATGGTGAACAGCTGCTTAAAGAAGGCGAAATTATAATTGTGCCAAAGGGTATAGAACATAAACCTGTGGCTGAAAAGGAAGCACAAATTTTAATGATAGAAAAGAAGGGTACTTTAAATACAGGTAATGTTGAGACGGAAAAAACTGTTGATGATCCTGAATGGATATAATTTGACGAATCATGGAGCAAATTGGCATCTTGCTGCTTTGTATACCATTTAGTTTGGCCAGAGAAGCGATAAAACTAATAAAAAGAGAAAATAGCAGATTAATAATTACTTAAAATCACCGATAATATAGACAGGGAGAATATCTAACGTTTTAAAGATGTTTTTTTATTAATGAGAATGATACAGCTTATAAAAGAAAAAGGATATATTGCTTTGAATATAACAGGCTAATTAAGATAGGTTCTGAGTTTTTAAAATTGGAAAAAGAAAATAATAAAAGATAAATGGTAAAAATATGTGGTAGGAGGCTAATAGTGGATAATAAATTTTTTTATCAGAAATTATCCCTTAGTGACGAAATTAAAAGAAGCTGGCAGGAAACAGCAGATTTAATTGCTGTAGAAGAAAAAGCAGCGGCTGTAATAATTGTCAGGTTTAAAGATGAGCATTTAAATTTAGCTGCAGCTTCTGGTTCTGATATAGATGATTTAATTGGGGATCAGTCAGCTCTTAAAATTAATGACTGGCAGTATAAGTTAATTTTAGACAGCGAAAATTTTACTGTTTACAGTTCATTAAAAAATAATATGTGGAAAAATTCAATTCCTTTTCAAAAAGGTTTTGACTCCTGTGCAGGGTATTCAATTAGATGGCCTAATGAAAGTATCTTTGGTTTTTTATACATTTTTCATAAAAAGAAAAAGAATTATTCCAATAATGACAAAAAAAGAATATTAAAATATAGAGAATTGATAGAAACACAGCTTAAACTTATGGTAGAAAAAATTAAGGTTAAAAAGTATGAAGAAGAGAAAAACACAATTCTCTCCGTTACCCAAAAAATTGATAAAAAGTATAAATCAGTTTTTAATAATATTACTCAGGGACTGAGTATAAATGAGGTTATCTTTAGAGATCAAACCCCGTCAGATTATGTTGTGAGAAATTATAATCCCGCCTATAAGAATCTGCTGGGGCTGAAAGATATAAATAAAATAATGGGTAAAACTGGATCTGAAATTTATCAGAAAGATGAGCCATCATTACTGGAATTATACAAAGAAGCAGTATATGAAGAAAGGAATATTAAATTCGATCATTATTTCGGCAGGCTGGATAAATATTTCGAAATAACACTAACTGTACTGGAAAAGGGTAAATTTATAACTATTTTTAGAGATATTACTAAAGCCAGAAAAAATAATCTAAAACTGCAGGCAGCCAATGAACAGCTTACAGCATATAATCAGGAAATTCTACGAATGAACAATGAATTAGATCAATCAATTAATGAATTGAATGAAATGAACCGCCGCTTTATAACTATGATCAAAACAATTTCTGGTTTAAAAGATAGTGTTGAAATGAGTGAAGACAAATTTTATTCAGATCTTTTAAAAAATGCCCTAATAGTAGTTCCAGAAGCCGACTATGGAAAAATATATGTAATAGAAGATGATAGGTGTAGACTTATAGATGCTGTAGGACATGATATCGAAATAATAAAAAATATAAGATTTGATAAAAAATTGCTTTTTCACTATGATAGTAAGGAAGTTTTTATTACAGATGATTATTCGTTAGATGTTGATAAAATTCCGAATAATATGAAAATAAAAATTTTAAATGCTTTAAAACCTATTAAAAGTTCTTTATATATAAATATATTGGCTGAACAGAGAATAGTTGGCAGGATAGCGCTGGATATTGCTGCTAAAAGTGAAAAAGAATTTTCTAAAACAACTCAGAAAACACTTCAATCTTTTGCAACTTTAGCTTCGTCCTTTTTTGCTTTTAAAAAATATGACAGCCTTCAGGATAGATTTACAAAAGAGCTTATTTCCTCAATTATCAAAATATTGGAAATGTATGATTTTTATACAAAAGGTCATTCCGAAAATGTTGCCAATCTTTCTTTACAGATTGCAGAGGAGATGGGATATTCTAAAAAAACAGTCTGGGATGCTTACTGGGCTGGTATGGTGCACGATATAGGGAAACTTTTGATTCCACTGGAGATATTGAATAAAAAAAGTAAACTTACAGATGAAGAATATGATTTAATAAAAAAACATCCAATCTGGGGCAGCAAAGCTCTAGCCAATTCGGAGTCACTAAGGAATATTGCAGAATATATACTTTATCATCACGAAAAATGGAATGGCAGAGGTTATCCGGAAGGATTAAAGAAAGATGAAATACCTGTAATATCTCAGATTATTGCTGTAGCAGATGCATGGGATGCTATGACTTCTAAAAGATCATATCGGGACTCACTGACACAAAAAGAAGCTTTTTTAGAGATAAAGAGAAATAAAGGCAGACAATTTTCTCCAAAAGCTGTAGATGCATTTATGAGAATAATTCAGGCAGGCAAGTTAAAAAAAGGTGAGCAGATATATCAGAATTAAGTTTAAATAATAATTCTGCTTACCAGAGAATAGAGCTATTTTGAACAGATGTTTAAAGAAACATGTAATTAAATTTTGATTTGAGATAACAAATTTGATTTTGATATTGTGTAGGACAACAAGTATTTTGTTATTAAAAAGCCACCAACTGGTGGTATTTTTTTGTTGAATAGGGAGGAGAATATTGTCTTTTGTTGAATAATTATTATTGGAACATCTTAAATATAATTTTATATTTAAGATTATTCAACAATCAGGTAAAAAAATTAGGAGGGTAAATTTTATGAAAAAAGTTATTACTGTAGTTTTAGTACTTTCACTGCTGATTTTTAGTGGATCGGTTATGGCACAGGATTATCTAAGCCAGGGCCAGTGGGAAATAAAGGCTGGAATCGACTCAAGTGGAGAACTAGAGGACTGGGATATTGACCGAGGATTTTCTATTGCAGGTGAATACAAGTTCCCTTATACCAGCAGATGGACACTTGGTGGAGGTCTGGCATATCAGCTGGATCGCGAAGTTGATGAATCAGGTCAGGATGGAGAAATTGGATTTGTTCCATTTTATGGACTGGCACAGTATGATATTGCTAATAATCCATATTACTTAGTTGGTCATTTGGGATTCAACAGCTTCAGAACAGATAGCACTTTTGAACATGAAAATGATGTAGATGATACCAGTGGTGGCCTCTACTATGCACTGGGTGCAGGTATGGAATTTGGCGAAAGATATACTGCTGAAATGATTTATTCAGTTAACAGTGGAGAAATTGAGTATAATAATGGTGAGGATGAAGATGTGGAATATGATAAGTTCACCCTTTCTATTGGAATGAAGTTTTAATTAAAGTTAAAAACTGCTTTTTAAAGTAATTTGATCCCTATTAGGGTAGATAGATTTAATATTAAAATCTATTTACCTGACAGGGAGTTTTTATTTTTTTACAGTTTAAAAATGTTGATATCATAAAAGATATGGAGGTGATCAAGCTGAAGCAATGGATAAGAAATTTAATATGTGATTATATAAAAAATTATGAGCAGAGAGATGATATTAAAACAGAATGGAAAGAAGCTGTGGTTGGATTTGCAGATGCTGATGATAAACTTTTTTTAAAATTAAAAAAAGCTGTGTCCCCTACTCATGCAGCCCCAGGTGATTTTTTAAAACATGCCAGAACTGTTATATGTTTTTTTATTCCTTTTGCTGATTGGGTGTCAGAATCGAATGTAAAAGGGAAATATAGCTCCAGAGAATGGGCCAGAGCCTATGTGGAGACTAATGCTCTGATTGACGATATGAACCGACATATTAAAAAAGAATTAGAAAAAATGAATTTTCAGGCTGCCCTCATCCCTGCAACACATAATTTTGATGAAGAGAATTTAAAAAGTGACTGGTCTCACCGCCATGCTGCTTATATTGCAGGTGTTGGCACCTTCGGAATTAACAATATGCTGATAACAGAAAAAGGGTGCTGTGGAAGAGTGGGCAGTTTAATTACTAACTTAGAAATGGAAGCAACAAAGCGCGGTAATAAAGAAAATTGTTTAAATAAGGCAGGTGGAAGCTGTTCAGTCTGTGCTGAAAGATGTGTAAATAATTCTCTTTCTGTAGATTTTTTTGATAGACATAAATGCTACAGTTTACTGCTGGAAAACGATGATCTTTATTCAGAAATGGGTCTAACAGATGCCTGTGGAAAATGCTGTGTTGCTCTTCCCTGTTCTTTTGTAAACCCAAACTCTGATTGATGTATAGCTTTTGAAGCCGAAAAGGAATTTTACAAAATCATGCAGAAAAATTTATAAACAGCTGATAACTAAGAAAAATTTTCAAAAAGATAAACTTAATTTATAGAGGGAGTGTATATTCTGGTAGGCGGGAGATATTAGGCCGCATGTTATTGATGCTTTAAAAAAACTTGTTGGAAAGATAAAAAACGAATGTGTAAATGAAGTTGAAAAAAAATAGATATTCAGCATTTACCTTACAATCTGCTTAATATTTTTTTGTATCAGCAACTGCTTCTTCTTTATGTTATAAATATTTAGAAACAATAATCTGCCATCCGCCCAGAGTAGAACTATTTCTTCCCTCCAGATCTCCTTATCTCCTGTATCTGTCCCATAGGTGGCCCACATAATATTCAAAATATTAAATATTTTGAAGTGTAAGCAGAAAAAAGATGTTTCAACTTTTTGCATTTTAATAAATGGATAATAGATATAAGACATAATATATAATATAATAGTATATGAAAGCAGAGGTGAACAGATGTGAAGACATATTTAACGATTATTTTAGTAATTATCTTTCTTATTGTTAGTTTTTCTGTTCTGGCAGGATCATTTGAAGAAGAAATTCTTAAAAAATTATTTATCTTT
Source organism: Halanaerobium sp. DL-01 (assembly GCF_003338615.1). Taxonomy (NCBI): domain Bacteria; kingdom Bacillati; phylum Bacillota; class Clostridia; order Halanaerobiales; family Halanaerobiaceae; genus Halanaerobium; species Halanaerobium sp. DL-01. The sequence continues at coordinate 13,307 of NZ_QPJN01000005.1, read as the reverse complement.
CAGAAAAGTCAGCTCAGATATCTTTTTTCCAAATCATTTCTGCAGCAGGTATCATTTGAAGAAATTGTATCTGTGATAGATCAGTACAGTACAAAATTGGGTGATATCAAATCTATAGAAAAAAATGAAGATGGATATTTATTAATTTTTGAAAAAGGTAGTGTTCCCGCACGAATAGAAATAAATGAAGCCAATATGATTAGCAGCCTATGGTTTGGAAATTATAGTCTTGTTAATGATAGTTTATCAGATATTGTAGAAAAATTTAGAAATTTATCAGGTGATGTTTCAATTTCAGTAATAAAAAATAATTCTGAAAAAATAATTACTTATAATGATCAGCAGAAGATGGCAGTTGGCTCTGCTTTTAAACTTCATATATTAAAAGTACTGTATCAAGAAATTGCTAATACTGAAAAAAACTGGCATGATATAATAGAGCTTAATGAAAAAAACAGATCATTGCCTTTTGGAATTATACAGAATTGGCCGGAAGGGACACCGGTTACATTAAAAACTCTTAGTATTTTAATGATTTCTCAGAATGATAATACAGCGTCAGATCATCTGTTTGATTATCTGGGTCATAAAAAGTTAGAAGCTGAATTCTCTGAAGAAAACATTCCTTTTTTAAAAACAAGAGAATTATTTATTTTAAAATTTTCTGACAAAAAAGAGATAAGAGAGCAGTATCTGAATTCATCAGTGGAGGAGAAAAGAAAAATTTTAAAAGAAATCTCTTCCGAAAAACTGAAAAATGTTGAAATTGGAGATAAGCCTGTTTCAATTGATAAGCTGGAGTGGTTTTTAAGTACGGAAGAGCTTGCCAGAATTATTTTTGAATTAAAGGATGCAGAAGAAATAAAGATTAATTCCGGGCTTGTACAGAAAAAAAATTACTATCTGGCAGGCTATAAAAATGGATTGGAACCAGGTGTTTTAAATTTTACTTATATTTTACAAAAAACGCCGGAAAGTGAGATTTATACAATTTCTGTAACTGTAAACAATAAAAATAGAAATATCAATAAAGAAAAAGTGGTCCAGCTAGTAAGCCAACTTATTGATTCAGTCGTAAAAAATCAATAGTTTTAATTTGGTCTAAAACTACTGGTAGAATTATTTGCAATAGCAAAATAATGCTTTATTTTTTAAAAAATAAAATTATATATAAATTTGGAAAAGGAGCTGGATTAATTATGAAAAAAATCAACAAAAATTTATTTATTATTTTTACTTTTATTTTAATTTCTTTTATAATAATATCGGCAGTTCAGGCTGAAAATGCTGATAGTGATCTATTTATTCCTGAAGTAGATTATAAATATTATAGTTTGGACAATGGATTAGAATTATTTGTATTTGAAGACCATAAAGTTCCGATTGTAAATTTTTCGATATATTATGATGTTGGTTCAATCGATGAGAAAAAAGGTTTAACCGGTATTTCACATCTGCTGGAACATCTTATGTTTTTAGGAACAGACACCTTAAACAAAGGCCAGATATCGGAAATGATAAAAGATGTTGGGGGTTCAGAAAATGCTTCAACTGCTCACTGGAGAACAAAATATTATGAAACACTTCCTTCATCCAACCTCGAATTGGCTGTTGCTATTGAAGCTGATAGAATGAGAAATCTTAATATTTCTGAAAAAGAATTTCAGCGGGAAAAAGAAGTTGTAATTCAGGAGAGAAGGATGTATATAGAAAATGATGCTTTTAGTTCAGCAGTCGAAGAAATTAATGCTGCTGCATTTAAAAATACTCCATTAGAACACGGAATAATCGGTTGGAAAGAAGATTTAGAACAGATTACACTGGATGATATATATAATTATTACGAAAATTATTATGTACCAAGCAATGCTGTTATATCTATAAGTGGTGATGTAACAGGAGAAAAAGCTTATCAGCTGGTAAAAAAATATTTTGGTGATTATGAGTCCAAAAAAGTTAAAAAAGCTAAATTTAAATTTCCAGAGCAAAAAGAGGAAAAAGTGGTTAAGATTAGGAAAGTAACAAGAGTACCCTATATAGTAATGTTTTATAAACTGCCGTCTGGCGATAATCCAGATATGGAAGCAGTAGATTTTCTGCATAATATATTGATCAACAATTCTACATCTAGAATAATAGAAGAACTTAAACAGAAGCAGAATATATTGCTTGACGCTAATGCTTATAGGACGTCATTATCTGTCCCGAATTTTTCTAGAATTGTTTTAATTCCTAATTCAGAAATAAATATAGAAAAGGTAGTACAGGGTTTTGAAAAAGAACTGCAGAAAATAATAGAAAATGGTGTTTCCGAAGAAGAGATAAAAATTATGAAAAAAGGAATGACTAAAAATCTTATTTTAGCACAGAAGAATATAAGTAATTTTTCGGATATGATTATTGGAGATTACATTAAATACGGCAGACCAGAATTTTACAGAGAAAAAATAGAGAGAATTAACAGTGTAACTGAAGCAGATATAATAGATGCCGCTAAAAAATATTTTAATAAAAGCAGTCGGACAATAGGTTATATTATGCCCAAAAAATAAAATCTGACAGCAGTTTAAGTTAAAAGTAAAAACTTGTATTTGAGATCAGCAGCTGATATTTATTCAAGATTATTTTTGTTAATAATTAAATTTTAATAAGGGTGATAAAAATGAGAAAAAAGCTGTTTGTAATTCTGATTATTACTTCTCTTTTAATAACTTTTACAATCCATACCTCTGCAGAAGTTGATTTTACACAGGAGCTTTACAGCAAATTATCGGAAAACACCAATCCTATTCCATATTTAGATATTCCTAATTATAATTCTGCTGTTTTCCATAATGGGCTTAAAATCTATCTTTTAGAAGACCACAGCCTGCCATATATTGATATCAAAGGTTATATAAAGGGTGGAAGAATTTTAGAGAATGAAGATAATGCAGGTATAACAGATTTTATGACTGCAGTAATGAATACAGGAACACAAAATTATGGAGAAAAAGAGCTGAACAGGTTTAAAGAATTAAATGCTGTTGATCTAAATTTGTCCAGTTCTGATCATTATATATCATTTAGCGGAAATGCATTAACTTCAGAAAAAAATAAATTAATATTTCTTTTAAAGGAGATTTTATTAAGGCCCAATTTTGCAGCAGAATACCGCAGCCGACTCTTAGCTGAAAGAGAGCGTAATATACAGCAGTCCAAAACCAGACAAAATAGCCTTTTAGAAATGTATTTTTTTAAAAATATTTACTTAGGACATCCATATTCTTATGCACATGATTTGGATCTGCTGCTTGATAATTTAGATTATTATACCCCAGAGAACTTAAAAAAATATTATGATAAAACAGTTAGACCTAATAAGACAATTATGATTTTATATGGTGATTTTGACAGCAAAAAAATGCTGAAAAAACTACATAAAGAATTTAGCAGCTGGAAAAACAGCAGTGAATTCTGGAAACAGCCTACAGTAACTGCAGAAGAGAGTAATTATGGAAAAGTTATTTTGATAAACAAAGAAGATGCAACACAGGCTAAAATCAAAATGGGATATAATCTTGATATTAGATATTTTAAAGACAGAATAGCTTTTACACTCGGAAATGAAATATTTGGAGGAGGAGATTTAACTTCCAGACTCTCCAAAAATTTGCGTGCGGAAAAAGGATTAGTTTACAATATTTATTCAAAATATGTAGATAAAAAAGCTGGCGGATATTATATTTTAAATACATCTGTAAAGCCAGAAAAAACCTATCTGGCCGTGGAATCCATAAATAAAGAAATAGAAAAGATTATTCAGGGAAAAGAGCAAATAACAGAAGATGATATTTTTGAGATAGTTAACAGAAGAAATGTTTTTTTTCCCAAAAGCTACCGCAGAAAAGAAGATTTGCTTCAGTCAGTGATTTTTAATATTGAATTTAAAGAAAGAGATAAAAATTATATAAATAAATTTATTCAGGCATATAATATTTTGTCTGCTGAAGACGTAAACAAATATTTTGAGAAATATATCTATCCAGGTAGATTTTTGACAGTTATTGTTGGGAAAAAGGAAGATATTCTGCCTCAATTTGAAGAAAATAGTATTTCTGTAGAGGTTATAGAAATTGATTAAATTAGAGGTCGCTCGGCCAGTGCTGTAGCAAAAATTAGAAAGTAGGTGTTATTTTAGCTGTGGAGAAAGATTTTAGATTCAATATAGAAGAGGCAGCAGGAGCAGTAGGTGATTTTGGTACTTTAATCCCTATTATTTTTGGTGTGGCAGCAGTTACTAAAATAAATATTGCGCCTGTACTGTTCTTTTTTGGTATAAGCTATATATTAACAGGCATATATTACAAGCTGCCGATGCCGGTAGAACCAATGAAGGCAATTGGAGCAATTGCAATAAGTGGAGCCCTAACTGCAGGTGAAATTGCTGGTGCAGGTATAATGACAGGTATTATTTTTTTAATAGTTGCTCTGACTGATGGTATGAAATTTATAAAAAGATATGTTCCACACTGGTTAATTAGAGGTATACAGTTTGGTCTGGCGCTGACACTCTCTAAAACCGCACTAAATTTTATTGCTGATGATTTATTAATTGGTCTAATTTCAGCTTTTATCATAATATTGTTCTACTTTCTACCAATATCTGATATATCTTCACTGATAGTTTTTGTCCTTGGTCTTGGAGTGGGCATATATAATTATGGTTTTCCGGAAACCACAGCATTTAATCTTCCTGTTTTAACATTGCCTGCTGGAGTAGAACTGTGGTCAGGGTTTATTAAAGGAACATTAGCTCAACTGCCTTTAACTCTAGGTAATGCAGTACTGGCAACATCTCTTCTGATAAAAGATTTGCTGGATAGAAATGTGTCTGAGAGAAAAATAGTGGGAAGTATTGGTCTGATGTCCTTAATTTCATCTGCTTTTGGTGGATTTCCAATGTGTCATGGGGCAGGTGGACTGGCTGCACAGTACCGTTTTGGGGCCAGAACTGGAGGATCAAATATTATATCAGGTGTTATTATATTAACTGCTGCTTTTTTCTTTGCTTCTCAAGAATTAGTTAATATCATTCCTTTTGGAGTTTTGGGTGCTCTTTTAGTTTTTTCAGCTTTGCAGCTTTTAAACAGTGCGGTTAAAACAGAAAGCAAATTGTATACAGGTATTACAGGTATAATAGCTTTTTTTGCTGGGATGACGGCTGCTTTTCTGATAATGATGACATTCAGCCTAATAAAAAAGTTTTTGATCAGCAGAGGATAATAAATACTTTCCTCTTTTTTGCAATCTTAAGGATAATTTTGGGGAAACTCCTCGAGAAAGATAACTTGACAGATGTGGTAAAATTAAATATAATAAATATAATGTAAATAAAATCTAACAACTATGATGGGGAGAAGTAAGTCTTTAAGCATTTTAAGAGAGCCGGGTAAGCTGGGAACTGGTAATTGCTGCTGACTGAAATACACCCTTGAGTTTCTGAATTGAAAACAGTAGATTCAGACGTGTTCCGACGTTATTTGGTGAGGAAGTTAACTGCTTCCAAAAGAGTGAATCTAATTTTATTAGGTTAATTCAGGTGGTACCGCGATATTATCGTCCTGTTAAAAGGGCGATTTTGTTTTTTTGGGGGTGATAAAAGTAGGAATCTGTTTGTAAATTCAGTTGCTTTGTTCCAAGTAGGCTAAAGTTTAATTTAATTAGAGCAAACAGCAGGATGGTAAAAAATAGTAATCAAGGAATATTTAATAAACTAAAAATATTAAAGGAGAGTGTAGTATGGTAGCTAACGGAAGTCAAAATCAAATTAAATTTTATTCTGAAGAAGATGTTCCTTTAGAAATGCATAAAGTCAGGATTGTACAGAAATTAAATCTCCCGCCAATCGAAAAAAGGCTGGAGGCAATTATAGAAGCAGGAAATAATACTTTTTTATTAAATAATAGAGATGTTTTTTTGGATATGCTCACAGATAGTGGAGTTAATGCCATGAGTGACAGACAGCAGGCAGCAATGATGATGGCAGATGACAGTTATGCAGGATCTGAAACATTTACCAGATTAGAAAAAACTTTAAATGGTATTTTTGGCAAAGAATTTTTTCTCCCCACACATCAGGGAAGAGCATGTGAAAATATTATATCTGTTACTATGGTAGAAGAAGGATCTGTTGTACCAATGAATTACCACTTTACTACCACTAAGGCACATATTGTAGCAAATGGTGGTAAGGTTGAAGAAGTTTACATAGATGAAGCGTTAAATATTGAAAGCAGCCATCCATTTAAAGGAAATATGGATCTGGAGAAATTAAAAAATTTGATTAAAGAGCATGGGTCGGAAAATATTCCTTTTGTACGTATAGAGGCAGGAACAAACCTTATCGGTGGTCAGCCAGTTTCTCTGTCAAACATGAGAGAGGTTAGAGAATTATGCAATCAGGAAAATATAAAAATTGTTTTTGATGCAAGTCTGCTGGCAGATAACCTCTACTTTATAAAAACAAGAGAAGAAAAATGTAGAGATATGAGTATAGCGGAAATAACACAAGAAATAGCAGATTTAATGGATATTATTTACTTTTCAGCTCGTAAGCTGGGCAATGCACGTGGTGGTGGAATATGTACCAGTGATAGGGATATCTTTCTTAAAATGAGAGAACTGCTGCCTCTTTATGAAGGCTTTTCAACCTATGGTGGCATGTCAGTAAGAGAGATGGAAGCAATTGCAGTTGGGTTGGAAGAGACAATGGATGAAAACATGGTTAATCAGGGACCACAATTTATAAAGTTTATGGCAGAAGAATTGAAAAAGAATGATGTGCCTGTAGTTACACCCCCTGGAGGACTGGGCTGTCATATAGATGCTATGCAGTTTGTTGACCATATACCTCAGACAGAATATCCGGCAGGAGCACTGGTAGCCGCTGTTTATCTCATTAGTGGGGTTAGAGGTATGGAGAGGGGTACAATGTCAGAGCAGAGAGATGAAGATGGTAATGAAACTTTATCCAATATGGAGCTGCTCCGTCTGGCTCTGCCCAGAAGAGTATTTACCCTCTCTCAGGTTAAATATGCTGCTGACAGAATAAGTTGGCTTTATAAAAACCGCAAATTGATAGGTGGATTAGAATTTACTGAAGAACCTGAAGTGCTGAGATTTTTCTTCGGCAAATTAAAGACCACTTCAAACTGGCAGCAAAAACTGGTGGGAAAATTTAGAGAAGATTTTGGAGATAGTCTTTAAAATTTAATATATTTATAGAGAGGGCAGTTTTAGTTTTTTGCCCTCTTTTTTTATCTGAATTTTATTTAAAATTAGGAAAATTTCTGCAACTCAAGAACAAACTCAAATAAAAAATAAATGTTATGATTTGAAATCAGAACGAAATCTGCCATTGGGAAATTTGAAATATTTCGGGAAACCAATTTTTTTGAAGCAGAAATCAAATTTATTGATCTAATCCTAAAAATTTTCAATTTAACCTGTTAATGCAATTTAAGTGATGATATAATAATTTAAAATGGTCATTTTAAATTATGTATCGATAATTGGAGGATTATTAATGCTTAAAAAGGAGAATGAAGCAGGGAAGAATTTTAACTGGAAAGTGCTGATAATTATTACACTGGCTACAATGACTGGTGGACTTTATAGAAATGGTATCATGACTCTTTTTCCATTTATTCAGGCAGAATATGGTCTGGGTAAAGCTCAATTAGGATTATATTCTACTTTTATCTACATAAGTTCGGTGTCAGTTTCGATTTTTTCTGGCTGGATAGCTGACAAATGGGGAACTAAAAAATCTATGATAGCAGGGCTCAGCTGTATGGGAGTTTTTATATTTTTGCATTCATATTCTATCAATTTTGTGATGATGCTCCTTCTGGCATCAGCAACAGGACTTGGATTGAGTATTATTCTGCCGACAGGAACAAAAGGTGTTGCAGAATGGATTTCAAAAGAAAACAGATCTACTGCAGTTGGAATTATAACTTTGGGACTTTCTTTAGGAGGAGTTATTGCCGCAAGCATTTTACCCTGGACTGCATCTGCAGCAGGATGGAAAGCAGCGGTTATTTTGCTGTCTTTTACTTATTTTGTTGTTTCACTAATCTTTTTCATTTTCTATAAAAATAAAAAATCAGCAGATTCTGAAGGGAAAGATGGTGAAAAAAAAGATAAAAATAAAAAACCGGCTATTTCTGTACAGCTTAAGATACTTTTTAAAGATAAATATCTGCTGGCTCTTTGTTTTTTGGGAATTATGTTCGGAGTCGCATCAGGAATAACTGCTACTCATTTTACTCTTTATCTTTACTCAGATTTTGGTTTTTCTGAAGTTGCTGCTGGATTTGGTTTTATGGTTTTTCAGCTGGGAAGTATGGCAGGTAGACCTGGCTGGGGAATATTAAATGACAGGTTTTTGGGAGGTAATGATAAGACTGGATTTAATCTGCTTGCAGTTTTAATAATTTTAACAGCAGCTGTACTATCATTTCTCAGCAAATTAGATCCTCATATCTCTATATTATTATTTATTGCTTTTGTTCTCGGAAGTGTAGGAAGAGGTTGGAATGGTCTGTATTTTTCTGCTGTGTCCAAACAGCTGGGAGACGAAAATACAGGTATAGGTGTGGGACTTTCACTACTTTTTGTACGTTTTGGAATAATAATTGGGCCACCGATTTTTGGTCTTATTGCAGATAAAACAGGTTCATACAGTTTAAGCTGGTTAATTATGGCTGTTTATACTGTTATAGCACTTTTTACAAGTAATATACTTCTATCTAAATCCGAAAAGTCAGCTGTAAAATACTAAACAGAAAATCATCAGTAATAATTAAATTAATATCAGATCAGTTTTTGTAGAAATAATAATTTCAATATTTTATGGTTTGAGGTAGCAATTTATAAACAAAAAAAGAAAGGATTCAAAATGTGGTCAGGGGGATTGGGAAGGACATTTTTGGACTTTTATAAATTTAAGCTCCCGGGAAATAAATAATTAAGCTGTCAAACAAGATTTCCAGGGAGCTTTTTAGTTAAAGTTTATTTTTTAACTTCCGAAATAATATTTATTTTTTTTCAGATAAAAGTTCTCCTCCAACACCAATATTCTCCAGGTTATTTTCTTTGATCATTACAACAAATGACTTTTTGGGAATATTTGTAACTTTGCTGGCAGTATCAGTGAAATTTTTTACAAGTTCTTTTTTCTGTTCTTTGCTGAGTTTAGGTCCGTCAAAAACAATATGTGGCATAAATGATCCCTCCTTATAATTTTATCTAAACTTATTATATCTCATAAAATATAAAAAATCAAAACTGAATATCTAAGGAGTTTCCCCAAAATTTATTTTCAAGCTGCAAAAAGGGGGCTTTAGTCATCAACGAAATTTTTAGATTTATCTAAAACTCAATTCGGGTGTGAAATAGGGCACACTAATCAATGAGTCCTCCTGACTCATGATTAGCTCACTCCATCCTGCAGTTCAACCCTATTTCTTCCTTCATTTCGTTAAGATTCATTGACTAAAAATTTCAATATTCCTGCATCTCCCCTTTTTGCAGCAGTATATAAAAAATGGGGAAAGTCTATTGAATATCTATACTATCAGAAGATTATCAGCCTAAAATTAATAAAAAAATTGAATACAGAAATAAATCACACCAGTTTATTGATTAATATTACTATTTAAAAGGAGTAGTTGAAATTGATGAAATTCAGGAATCTATCTATAAAAAATAAAATTTTATTTGGTATAGGGCTCAGCTTTTTAGCAGCAATGATTTTTTTAATGGCAGCAGTATTCTATCAATTTGAAAATCTATCCAGCAGTAATGAGGCAGTATTGGAAGAAAAACTATTGGAACAGCTCTATAATAAATATCAAAATCTTGTAAGAACAAGGGCAATTGTTTTTGCTGAAATTTATAAGAATAATGATAATTTAACAGATGAAGAAAAAGAGAATTTGATTGCAGATATAAACAGAAATGCCGATCTGGAAAACAATTATTTTTATATATACAGTCTGGAAGGAAAAACGATTTCTCTACCTCCAACACCGGAACTCGAAGGTCAGAACAGGATGGGGTATAGTATAAAAAACAGATATCTGATAAAAGAGATGTTAGAAGTAGTAAAAAAGGGTGGAGGTCAGGTAACATATCCTTATATAAATCCACAGACAGGTAATATAGAAACAAAATATGGTTATGTAGAGCCGATAGCTGGCACAGACCTTTTTGTTGGTTCAGGTGGTTATGAAACAGAATTCAATGAAATTGTTGGGAGTTCAATAAAAAAAATAAACGAAGTCAGAAATAAGACACTTTATCTTTCACTGGTAATTTTTGCAGCTGTAACACTGATTATGTTTTTTATAATTTTGGATATTTCCAGTTATTTCAACAAACAAGTTAACCGACTTATTTCTGCATTTAAAGAAGTGGAAAAAGGCAGGTTGGATTTAAATTTAACCTATGAGAGCAGGGATGAATTTGGCAGACTTACCAGAGGTTTTAACACTATGCTGAATAAAATAAATAATTTAACCTATAATGATCCTCTGACCGGACTGCCGAATATGAATTTTCTACAGATGAATCTACGTGATGCACTTGAAAACAATAAAAATTCCAGTAAAAACCTTTATTTATTCACTCTTATAACAGATAATTTAAATCTCATTAACAGCAATTATGGGTTTCAAAAAGGAAATAAGCTTTTAAAAGAAATATATCAGAGGCTTAATAAGGAACTGGACAATAAAACAATTATAGCCCGCAAAAATGATGAATTTATCTTTTATTTTACTTCTAGAAGCGGCAGAGAAAAAATGCTGTCTTTTGCTTCAGAAATTTTAAAAAATCTTTCTTTTCCATATGAAATAGATGAAGTACTTATATATATAAAACCTAAAATTGGAATAGCAAAAGCAGCTGTTCCAGATGAAAACTGCAGCAGCCTATTAAAAAAATCCAGAATTGCTGTCCATTTTGCCGAGGATAAAAGTAAGATAGCTTTTTATAATAGAAAAATGGATGGGAAACTTTCCGGCAGAATGAATCTGGAAAATAAGCTTCGCTATGCAATCAAAGAAGAGCAGTTTGAACTTTACTATCAACCACAGGTTGACGGCAGAAAAAATAGAATTATTGGTGTAGAAGAACTTATTCGCTGGAAACATCCGGAAAGCGGACTCATCTCACCGGGGGATTTTATTCCATTAGCAGAAGATACAGGTATGATTTTGGAACTAGGAGATTGGATATTAAACGAATCTATCAAACAGCTTAAAATTTGGAATGAGAAAGGATATAATGATTTAAAGATGTCTGTAAATATTGCTCCTCAGCAGTTTCAGGAAGATGATTTTATAGAAAAAATAAAATCAATCTTAAATGATTATGATGTAAATCCAGCATTTCTGGAATTAGAAATTACTGAGAGAACAGCTATTAGAGATGTGGAATATACAATAGATGTTTTAAACAGGCTTAAAAAATTGGGAGTATCAATAGCTATAGATGATTTTGGTACAGGATATTCTTCACTGGAATATTTGAACCGCTTTGCAATAGATAAGTTAAAGATAGATAAATCTTTTCTGCATAAGAGAGATAACTTTAATATTGTAAAAACAATAATAATGATGGGCCAGACACTTGATCTGGAAGTTGTGGCAGAGGGGGTAGAAACAGAAGAAGAACTTGACTTTTTGGCGGCAAACGGATGTTATCTATATCAGGGTTATTATTTTGCCAGACCTGCACCAGCTGAAATGATTGAAAATAATTTTTTGAAGAACAGGAGCTTAAATAATGAACTTTAAGATAAAACATTTTAATCAACTTAATACAGATATTTTATACAGAATCCTGAAAGCGAGAATAGATGTATTTGTAGTAGAACAAAACTGTCCTTATGCAGAATGTGATAACAAAGATCAGCAGTCCTATCACCTCTATTATGAAGAGAATGAGGAGATAGCTGCTTATTTAAGAATATTACCGGCCGGACTTTCTTACAGTGAACCTTCAATCGGCAGGGTGCTTGTGGCAGAAAAATTTAGAAGGAAGAGGTATGCGGAAAAGATGATGAAAACTGCTGCAGCTTTTATTAAAGAAAAATTTGCAGCAGATTCGATCCGTATTTCGGCCCAGAAATATTTAAATGATTTTTATCAGAGTCTGGGTTATAAAAATGTTTCTGAAGTTTATCTGGAAGACGGTATACCCCATATTGAAATGCTGCTTGAATTTTAAATAATAATCTTAAAATAAAGAGGGAAGATTAGAAAGGAGAAAAAATGGCTGTTAAAGAAGTTTTAAAACTGGGTAATCCAATATTAAGGGAAGAATCTGAACCGATAAAAAAATTTGATAAAGATCTGGAAGAAATTGTTGAAGACTTAAAAGATACATTAATTAATCTGCAGCAGGAGAAGAAAACCGGCAGAGCACTTGCCGCTCCACAGATAGCTTATTTAAAAAAAGTAGTTTATGCCAGTGTGCCTGATGAAGAGATAATAATGATCAATCCAGAGATAAACTGGAAAAGCAGCGAAATGTTTTATGTCTGGGACAGCTGTTTCAGTATGGATATAGCTTTTTTTGTAAAGATTTTGCGGCATAAAAAAATTAGAGTAAATTATATAACTCCAGAAGGAGAAAATATAGAGCGAGAATTTACAGATGATATGGCTGAACTTTTTCAGCATGAGATAGATCATTTATATGGAATAATGGCAGCAGACCATCTTAAAGATAATAAAAATATCATAATGAGAAGTGAATACGAAAAAAAATACAGCAGTTAATAACTCTGATGCATTTCCCCCAAAAGATACATGCCGGGGATTAATAAAAATGCCGCCAACTCCACGGGCAATGACATTGGCATAAGCAGCACCTGCAATACCATAAACAGGAGTTTCCCCAAAATTTATTTTCAAGCTGCAAAAAGGGGGCTTTAGTCATCAACGAAATTTTTAGATTTATCTAAAACTCAATTCGGGTGTGAAATAGGGCACACTAATCAATGAGTCCTCCTGACTCATGATTAGCTCACTCCATCCTGCAGTTCAACCCTATTTCTTCCTTCATTTCGTTAAGATTCATTGACTAAAAATTTCAATATTCCTGCATCTCCCCTTTTTGCAGCAGTATATAAAAAATGGGGAAAGTCTATACCATAAAATAGAGTTTCCCCATTTTTTATTTAGAAACAAATCAAAAGTTATCAACAGGCAAATTTGTGGATAATTCTCCTTCAAAACTGATGAGAATTAGTT